>CALALM010000314.1 GCA_937925565.1 uncultured Centipeda sp. | reverse complement strand
GCCTTTATGCAATGCGTTTTTGACCATTCACATTTTAAGAGATGTCAGTTTATACAAAGCGGCTTTCTTGACAGCTATGTTGAAAAGTGTCAATTTGAAAGAACAGATATGCAAAACCGCTTTATGCAGGTTCAGTTCACGCCGCCCAAAGGAGATACTATTCATATTGTTTGTGATTTAGGGCTGCGCACAATTATTAGCCGTGATCTATTTAAGGATGAAAAGATTTCTATGCGGCTGGATGATTTTATCAAAGGTGTTTCGGCAGAACGTGATATAGGGCGAGCGGTCAAAGAGGTTCTGCTTACGTTGGGAAAAGCATTTCAGGATGCGTGCAACAATTACAAAAAGAACAATGATAATGTAAGATAATAGGAGGCGTTGGTATGATGTACTGGGTAGATGCAAAACGACTGAACTATTTTATCAACATGCGCGGGCTTACCATCGCACAGGTAGAAGCCGAATGTTATGTAAAAAAAGGACATGATGCTTTCATGAAACTTGTAACTGAGGGCGGACCGACACGCGATTTCTTTTTGTTGGGATATATTGGACGCGCCATAGATGTTCCAACGACTGAATTTGTTAAATACCACATAGGGGAAGAGGGAGACGACTCAAATGATGTTCGTGTCTTTGAGGCACAAAAATCACGTCCGCTTGACTATGACGAGAGCCACTATATTGATCAAAGTATGGGAATGGAGAAATTGAAAGAGTACAACCTGATCTAGTTTTGAAAAATGATAGGAATTTCAAGCCCCTTTTCGGGATATACTTATCCTGAAAGGGGGCTTGCTATATGCGCCTATTTATCGCTGAAAAGCCAAGTTTAGGCCGAGCGATTGCAGAAAATCTAGGGAAGGGCACTTCCAAAGACGGCTGCATTGAGATTAACAATGGCCAGGACATCGTTACTTGGTGTTTTGGTCATGTGCTGGAGCAATACGATCCGGGTGAATATGATGAGCGCTATAAAAAATGGGCGATGGACGATCTTCCCATCGTCCCTGATGAATGGAAGCTGAAGGTCAAGAAAGACGCAGCGAAGCAGTTCAAGATTATCAAGGAGCTTGCAAAAAAAGCAGACTATATCATCAATGCAGGAGACCCAGATCGCGAGGGTCAGCTGCTGATCGATGAGGTTTTGCTCCATATTGGCAACAAGAAGCCGGTGAAGCGGATCCTTCTGAACGCACTGGATCAGAAAAGCGTAGTTCAGGCGCTCGGAGACTTGCGGGATAATAAAGACTATACAGGTCTTCGGGACAGCGCTATCGCACGCAGCCAGGCAGATTGGCTCGTCGGGATGAATCTCTCTCGCGCTTATACGATCAAGAGCAGAGACGCAGGATATGATTCCGTTGTCCATGTCGGTCGTGTCCAAACGCCGACGCTCGCACTCGTTGTGAGGCGTGAAGAGGAGATTCGTCAATTTAGACCGACAACGCATTATGTGCTGCAGGTGACATGGCAACACGAAAACGGCAGCATACCAACAGCATGGAAATGCAAGCCCGATATGGAAGGGCTTGATTCTGAAAATCGGCTGCTTTCAAAAGAAATTGCGGAGGGGCTACTTTCCAAAATAGAGTCTGCGGCCAATCATGGAGACGGCGCTCAAATTATTGCTGTTGAGCAAAAGAAAAAGCAGGAAGGACAGCGCCTTCCTTACAGCCTGTCTACGCTGCAGGTGGAAGCCGGACGAAGATTCGGCCTGTCGCCGCAGCAGGTGCTCGATGCCATGCAGTCGCTCTATGAGATGAAGCTGACAACGTATCCGCGTTCCGATTGTGAGTATTTGCCAACCAACCAGCTGAGCGATGCAGCAGCAGTTATAAGGAATATAGAAGGCCTCTCAGAGGAGCATCTGGATGAATTCGCTGCGCGGGCTGATGTGAAGATTGTGTCTCGTGCATGGAACGATGTGAAGATCTCGGCGCATCACGCGCTGATTCCAACAACAGTCCCAGCAGATCTGACAAAGTTATCTGATGAGCAAAAGAAACTCTATTTGCTCGTGGTAAAAGCCTATCTTGCCCAGTTCTATCCCATCCATACATACCAGGCGACCAAAGTCATCATCTCGTGTGCGGATGAGGAATTCGTCGGGAACGGAAAAACGATCCTGACAATGGGCTGGAAGGAAATTTACCAGAAGGATAAAAAGGATTCGGATGAAGACGGTAAAGAGACTCCTGTGCTCCCGGCAGTCGCAGAAGGTGATGTTGTACGATATGAGCACGGGACGGCCAAAGAAAAGGTTACAACGCCGCCAAAACGTTTTACCGACGCGACGCTACTCCAGGCGATGAAGGAAATCCATAAATATGTCAAGGATAAAGAGCTTGCCGCAAGTCTCAAGGAGTGCAAAGGAATCGGGACAGAGGCTACGCGAGCCGGGATTATCGAAGGATTGAAAAAGGCGCGCTCCGTCACCACGGAGAAGAAATATCTTGTCCCTACTGAGATGGGGCGTATGGCCATATCCATGCTGCCGGACAAAATCACATATCCGGACACAACGGCGTTGTGGGAAGCCGATCTGGATCGGATCGCAGACGGATCCATTCCGCTGGATTCCTTTTTGACGAAACAAGTTGATATTCTCAATGAGCTGCTTGCCGATGCGAAGAATGTGCAGCTGCAAACCAACAAGGATCTTCCGATGTGCCCGAACTGCGGGAAGCCAATGCGGCTGCGTAAAGGAAAGTTCGGTGCTTTTTGGGGATGCTCCGGATACCCCGACTGCAAAACAATGGCTCCTGATAAAAAGGGAAAGTCGGACTTCACGGCTAAGAAGGAAGATAAACGCACAGATAAATGTCCGCGCTGCGGAAAGGTGCTGCGTCAAGTCAAGGGGAAATTCGGAACATTTTGGTCGTGCGAGGATCGGGAGGTCTGTAATGCTGCGTTTTCCGATCATAAAGATAAACCTGTGATTGTTGTGTGTCCCGAATGCGGCAAGGGGTATCTGAAACGAGCTGAGAGCAAAAAGAAGAAGGGGGTATACTATTGGTATTGCTCTGACCGCTGCGGAGCTGCTCCTGTTTGGGACAAAGATGGCCTTCCCAATCTTTCATGATATGGATGATGAACCGTGAGGAGGTGAGAAGAATGGTACATATGGCTACGTTTGAATGCCCCAGCTGCGAGAATCGTCAGGATCATCCCGGTGCGTGCGATAAGTGTGGCGCTCAGACGAAATGAGATATTTAGGTTCATAGTCTGTTAGGAGATAATCTGAAAAATATCAGATGATTTCCTAACGGGCTATGAACAAATGGCAAACACATCATATTTCATACTAAAATATTCATAACAATATCTTAAATTTTTCCTAAATTCATAAAGACATAAGAACACATCATAAATAACTCATAGGAGGGACGAATATGAATCATGTTGCATTAAGTGGCCGCCTCGCAGCCGAAATCAGCGAGTACACCACACAGGCAGGACACCTTGTCGTTCATTTTCCTCTTGCTGTACGCAAGGGATTCAAAAAAGATGAGATGGGACGGTATCCCGTCAATTATTTCTACATTGAGGCGTGGAATGCGCTGGCCGAATCCTGCAAAAAATCACTGTCCAAAGGACATCTTGTCAACGTGATCGGTCGGCTGGACGTAAATATCTATGATGATAAAAACGGGAAGAGATATTCAACGATGGTTGTGGCGAACAATGTTGAGTTCTTGATGCCGAAGCAGGCGACCATGATCTCGGCGCACGTGCTCAACTCAATGGCAGATCCGGAAAACCAGCAGCCGATCCCAGAGGAGGATCAGAGTGACGAGTCGCTTTTCCAGCAGGTCATGTCTGTCGACGATGATGACATTCCTTTTTGAGGTGTTTTTTTGACCCTACTTTGACCCCTAAAAACCCGAAAAAGCTGGAGAACATGAAGAATATGTGTAATAAGGAGAGGAAAACAGGCTAAAATACAGGGGCGAAAAAACAATGTTAATATAAAATAGTCCAAAAAGTATAACAAACGAGATGTGGAAACAGAAATGGCAATTCAGGCGCGGCTGAAGAAATTTCCTGTGCCGGAGAGTGAGTGGGAGAACTACGTCATAGACCAAGAAATCAATGACCGTGGGATTTTGGTAGACACCACATTTGTCACACAGGCGATCTGCTGCGATGAGCGGAGCAAGGCGGTCTGCCTTGAACGGGCACGGCATCTCACGGATCTTGAGAACCCGAACTCTCCGCTTCAGCTTATGGACTGGCTGCGCGGGGAAGGACTCTCGCTGGAATCTCTCGCAAAAAGTGAAGTGACCAAAATGCTTAAAACAGCAACGGGAGATGTGCGGGAGGTATTGGAACTGCGGCAGCAACTATCCAAGACAAGCGTCAAGAAGTATATGGCAATGGAAGCGGTCACGGGAGCG
Organism: uncultured Centipeda sp.; assembly: GCA_937925565.1. Classification (GTDB taxonomy): domain Bacteria; phylum Bacillota; class Negativicutes; order Selenomonadales; family Selenomonadaceae; genus Centipeda. The sequence continues at coordinate 6,474 of CALALM010000314.1, read as the reverse complement.
GATCACCGTGCGCGTGGATTGTTCCAGTTTTACGGTGCAAACAGAACGGGGCGCTTCGCGGGGCGACTCATTCAATTACAGAATCTGCCCCAAAACCATCTCACGCGGCTGAAGGAGGTTCGCACACTTGTCAAAGACGGTGATTTCGACCTTCTGGATATGCTCTATGACAGCACCTCGGATGTTCTCTCGCAGCTTATCCGCACCTCATTTGTACCACGCCCCGGCTGCCGCTTCGTTGTCGCCGACTATGCTGCCATCGAAGCAAGAGTCCTCGCGTGGCATGCGGGAGAGCATTGGGTACTCGATGTGTTTCAAAAGAACGGAGACATCTACTGCGAAACGGCATCCCGCATGTTCCATTGCACTGTCGAAAAGCATGGTGAGAATGCAGAGCTGCGGCAGAAAGGGAAGCAGGCGGTTTTGATGTGGGTACGGCGGCTCCGTCGGCGCGCTGATTGCGATGGGCGCGGTCGAGTCCGGCATGAAGGAGGAGGAACTTCAACCGCTCGTGGATTTGTGGCGTGCATCGAATCCACATATCGTGCAATTCTGGTGGGATGTGGATCGTGCCGTCAAGACCTGTGTGAAACGACGCGTTGAAGTAGAAACACATGGCATTCGTTGTGCGTATAAGAGCAGCGTTTTGTTTATACGATTGCCGAGTGGCAGAGAACTTGCGTATGCGAAGCCACGCATCGGAGAGAACCGATTCGGAGGGGAATCCGTCACCTATGAAGGTCTTGGTATGACAAAGAAGTGGGAGAGGATTGAAACCTTCGGCGGGAAACTTGTTGAAAATATCACACAGGGAACAGCTCGTGATCTGCTCGTCTTCGCAATGAAACAGCTTCGAAACAGGGGCTTTGACATTGTGATGCACGTTCATGACGAAATCGTACTCGAAGTCCCATACGGAGTTTCATCGGTGGAGGAGATATGTTCTGTCATGGCTGAGAATTCGCCGTGGGCGAAGGGGCTGCCGCTCAAGGCGGATGGGTATGAGTGCGAGTTTTATCGGAAGGACTGAAATAGCGGCATCTGCCTTACTGACAGATGCCGCTTGAATTGTTTATTGTATTGAATCCATGAGATGGAGGATTGTTTCGCAGGTGGCAGAGAATTCCACTTCTCTGGCGTACTCGTAATCACGCTGATACGTTCTCCAGTGCCGATGCATCGTAGGGCTGCTTATAATCTGCTCCAAAATACTCTGATACTGCGGTATTAACATACCGGAATTGCGCTTTTGTGCAGTTTCGGATACAGCCTGACGCAAAATTGTCCAATTGATCTGATCGCCTTTGAACTTGCTCAGGATAAAGATATCGTAAAAGTCTCTTGGCCGCGTATTTTGATCTCCACGGGAAATTACAGTTTCCAACTTCTCGGCAAGGATCGTCTCAAGGTTGTAAGCAAAGATTTCCAATGTGCCGTCATTGAACATCATGGGATATTTGTATTCGACTGCCTTCGGGGTAATCTTGTCGCCCGTTGTAATATCCAGCTTCAGAGGAACCTTCATAGGGAGGAAGTTTGCCGTCAGCGATACACGATAGCCGCCGTATGCATCATTCTTTCGGATTTCTCCAACGTCCTGAAAACTGAAGGTTATATCGTCATCAATGGGAATAGTGACAATCTCCTCAAACATTTTCTTTATGCTGTTTTCATTCACGGGATGATTTCGGATCGTGGCGTCCATATCCATTGTGGCACGGGAATGGAGACCAACCATCGAGGCAATCAGCAGCCCACCCTTTAGGATGAAGTTGCCTTGATATCTTGAATGGGCGATGCGTTCCAACAGCCGCTCCAACATATAGTTTTGCATCACGAGTTGGGCAGGGATGTGTTTTTCTTTTGCCATTTTATTGATGGCGGCCTTTAACAGCATTGCATTTTTCAAAGCAGTACCTCCAGATATGTCCGTATCCTTTTTTCGACGCCGAGCCGAGCTGCGTACTTTGAGAGCAGAGGAATGTTTTTCTGTTTGTTGTCCGTATAGCGTTTGAAAGCCTCTGAGACAACTTGAATATCTGCAGCGTGCTGCGGCCGCAGGATATCACAGAGTGTACGCTCCATAGAGTAACAGCGTATCGAATTCCCTGCAGGAGATTTTATCTCTGTAATGCCAAGTTCATATCGCTCAGGCTTTACCTGCGCACAGCGGATTCCTTCTTTTTGCGGATTTGCCAGATTGTAGTTTGTAGGGAAAGTCATATGGTAGGCAATCGGCGTTCGATCCGTCAGATTCCAGAGAAAGAGAGCTGTTTCGTGTGAGAAAATGCCACGCTTGAATCGTGTTTGCAGATTGAGAAATTCATCTTCCCATATTTCGGGCAGCGTGTATACGCCGCGGGCAGGACGGAGCAAATGTCCGCGTTTGACGAGATGTGCCAACATGCTGCGGGAAATACCGGATGATACCGCTTTGGCTGTTGTCAGCATACCGTTATTTTTATGGATGAGGTTCATGATAGCAGCTTGTTGCGTCATGTGAATCACCTCCTAAAAACTTTCTTGCTTGTATTATATAAATAAACAAGCAAGAAAGTCAATAAAATACGAATTACCATTATGTGAAAACCTCGGACTGCGTTCATGTGCAGCCCGAGGTTTTCATATCAAGATTCCGTTGCAGTGATCCATCTCATGTTGAATGATCTGTGCCGTAAAGCCGGAGAACTTGTTTTGCTGTTTGCGAAATTTTATGTCGCGGTATACGACTTCAAGCCATTCATGCCGCATCGTTTTTCTCTGTCCGGGGAGGGAGAGACATCCCTCCTCGGCCTCGTACTGCTCGGAGGATGCTTTTACAATCTCCGGATTCAGCATGACGAGATGAGATTTACCCACGCATACGGCAATGATGCGCTTCTTTTCGCCAATCATGTTGGCGGCAAGTCCGACACAGTGTCCGACATGTGCTTTGAGCGTATCAAGCAGGTCGTTTGCTATCGAGAGGTCGGATTTCACGGCTTCCTCCGATGGCTGTCCGAGAAACATTGCATCCTTGACGATAGGTTGTACCATCTGCCCCATCTCCCTTTGTTTTAGAAATATTCGCCTGAACAAATAAATTTTCCTGCAACGGGTGACCAATATGTCTCTATCTGTCCGCTGTCTTTTGAGAAGGGGACGACTTTTCCCCGTCATCGGAGTATTTACAGCGTATTGGAGGAATTTGCCATGAAAGATTTGCAGATTTTGGAACACAGCGGCATCCGAGTCATGACCACGGAGCAGCTTGCCGAGGCGTATGGCTGTGATGTCCAACACATCAAACAGAATTTCAACAACAACAAAGATCGGTTTGCGGAGGGAAAACATTACTTCAGGATTGAAGGAAGTGATCTCAAGGGATTCAAGAGGCAAGTCGAAAATTTCGACCTGCCTGTGAGCAAGTTTGCATCCACAATTTATCTCTGGACAAAACGAGGTGCGGCGCGCCATTGCAAGATGCTCGGGACGAATCGTGCATGGGATGTCTTTGAGGAGCTGGAAGAAAGCTATTTCAACCCCATGAGAAACATGACGCCTGAGGAATTTCTTCTGTACAGTGCGCAGCGTCTGGTGGAGCAGGCAAAGGCGATCAAAGCCGCCAATGCCCGCATTGACAAGGTTGACGAGCGGCTTCTCGATGTGGAATCCAAGCAGGTAACCATCGACCAGCACCACTACACCATCATCGGCTATGCAAACCTTATGGGAATCCGTGGCGTGAGTCGGGATATTGCCGCCGGGCTTGGGCGCAGAGCGTCAGCAATGTCCAGAAAGCAGGGCTATCACATCGGCAAGGAGTACGATGCCAAGTACGGCATGGTGAATACCTATCATGTGGATGTGCTGCAGGAAGTGTTTCGGTAATGAATTCCGTTGAGATTGGAGGTGATGCCCCGTGAAGTTCATACCGCATGATTACCAGCAGTACGCCATCGACTTTATCGAGAGTCATCCGACTGCCGCCGTACTCCTGGATATGGGCTTGGGCTGAGGAAAGACCGTGATTACTCTCACAGCCCTCAATGACCTGCTGTTTGACCGATTCGAGATTTCCCGCGTTCTCGTCATCGCGCCGCTTCGTGTGGCGCGGAATACATGGCCGCAGGAGATCAGCAAGTGGGAACATTTGAAGCACCTCCGCTATTCCGTAGTAGTCGGAACGGAGAAAGAACGCCTTCATGCACTTCGGCAGCGAGCCTCCCTCTACATCATCAACCGTGAGAATGTGCCGTGGCTCGTGGAGAAAACCGACTTCACCTACGATGCCATCGTGATCGACGAACTCTCGTCCTTCAAGAATTGGAGCAGCAAGCGATTCAAGGCACTTATGAAGGTTCGTCACATGGCAAAGAGAGTCATCGGACTTACGGGAACGCCATCCGGCAACGGCTTGATGGACTTGTTCGCAGAGTTCAAGGTTCTGGACATGGGACAGCGTCTGGGACGATTCATCACGAAATATCGGCAAGATTACTTTGTGCCGGACAAGCGCAACGGGCAGGTGGTGTTCTCCTACGTTCCCTTGCCCGGAGCCGAGGAGCGGATCTACGAGAAAATCTCCGACATCACCATCTCCATGAAAGCCGCCGACCACCTCAAGATGCCGGAGCTGATCGAGAGCGAATACAGCGTCCGCATGGATGAGGCTGAGAAGAAGATATACACCGAAATGTGCGAGCAGTTGGTTTTGCAGATGAAGGGCGATGAGGTGACGGCGGCAAATGCAGGAGTCCTGTCTGGCAAACTCGCGCAGATGGCAAACGGTGCGGTTTACACTGACGATGGGACTACACTGCATATCCATGACCGCAAACTCGATGTCTTGGAGGACATCGTCGAGAGCATGAACGGCAAACCGCTTCTCGTGGCGTATTGGTTCCGACATGATGCAGAGCGCATCGAAAAGCGCGTGACGTGTGTGCGACTGGATACGGACGAGGCAATCGCCCGTTGGAATCGCGGAGAAATCCCCGTCGCCCTTATTCATCCTGCGAGTGCGGGACATGGACTCAATCTTCAGAGCGGCGGTTCGACCCTCGTGTGGTTTGGCATCACATGGAGCTTGGAACTCTATCAGCAGACTGTGGCACGGCTCTATCGGCAGGGACAGACGGGGACTGTGGTTATCCACCACATCATCACGGCAGGAACGATGGATGAGAATGTTATGCAAGCTCTTGAACGGAAAGACAAGATCCAGACGGCTCTGATCGATGCTGTCAAAGCGAATCTGGAGGTGGCTTCCCATGATGAACTGTGAGGTTCTTGCCAATGCAATCATCCAACAGGCGGCAAAGGATTATCGGTGGGCGAGATCGGCTCTTTGCAAAGCGGCAGAGAATGTTGCGGCGACAGCGATGCGCTCTGAGACAGAGCGGTTCTTTCGTTCCGCATGGTTCGGACAGTTGACGAGCATAGATGGAGAATGGCTGCTTGAAAAGCTAGAGGAGGAATTTGTGTGACAGCGAAAGAATATCTCAGTCAGGCACGGAACATTGACAATGAAATCCAGAGTATGTTGGAGGAGGTAGCAGTTCTCCGCAGCATGGCAGAAAAGACTACCGCCGTCATCACGGGAATGCCGAGCAATGCAACGAGGAACTTGTCGCAGCTTTCCGACACCATTGCAAAAATCATTGAGCGTGAAGAGAAGATAGATGCTGAGATTGATCGGCTCGTTGACCTGCGTTCCGAGATTTACGAAGCGATACAGCAGGTGGAGGACAAAGAAGCACGGCGTGTTCTTTACCTCCGTTACATGGGCTACCGTTCGTGGGCGGAAATTGCGACAGAGATGAAGCTTGGACTGCGACAAATCTATCGTCTGCATGGCGTTGGACTGAAAAATATTTCTCCGATGTCACTAAATGTCACTAAATGGCAGTCGATGTCGTCTTGATGTCACTACCTTGACAGTGATATGATAGACTCAGCAAGAATAGGATATGGAATCAGCCTTCTCGGAGAAGCAATTCTCCGCGAGGGCTTTTTTGATGCCATCGAGGAGGTGTGCGATGCCGAGAAAGCCGAAGCGCCCCTGCCGCATGACAGGATGCCCGAATCTTACAGATCGAAAAAGCTGTTATTGCGAGGAGCACGAGAAAACGATGCAGCGGCACTATGACCACTTCACGCGTGGGTACGATCAGCACGAGAGATACGGCAGTGCATGGCGCAGGATTCGCGACCGTCACTTGTCAGCGCATCCGCTGTGTGAGTGTTGCAAGGAGCGGGGCAGATACATCCTCGCGACGCTTGTGCATCACATTCGACCAGTCACCGACGGCGGCACACATGACGAGAGCAATTTGATGTCGCTCTGCGCCTCGTGTCATGAACGGATTCATCAGCGTGGCAGAGGCGACCGCTAGACCCCCAGGGGGGCGGTCAAATCTCTAAAACCGCGCCATTACTGGACCGGGGAGGGGGCACACGGAAAAATTCGCATAACTTTTGGGGCAGTTAGAG
>CALALM010000313.1 GCA_937925565.1 uncultured Centipeda sp. | reverse complement strand
GCCGTACGTCTTGCGGCAGAGCATATTGAGGAACGGCGCTTTCACCTGCATGATGTCGGCACTGCCGAGGGGGACTGTGTCCACCTCAATCTGCCGACGGAAGAGCCGATCCGGGGCTATCTGCTCCATGCCGTCCGCCATATGGAGGAGCATATGGCGGAACCGATCACCGTGCGCGAGGTCGCGGATGAGCTCGGCCTCAGCGTCAGTTATCTGCATAAATTGTTCGCGCGCTGCGGTACCTCGTTCAGCTCCTATCTGACGGACTGCCGTCTGCGCCGCGCGGGGCAGATGCTCCGTGAGGGGGATGAGAAGATCTACGCTGTCGCTGCTGCCTGCGGTTATCAGGATACGCGCTATTTCAGCAAAATCTTTCAAAAGCATATGGGCGTCAAGCCGACAGAATACAGACATAGAAAAAATTTATAAGACTTTTTTTCAAAAATGCTAGCCAAGAGTAAAAAAATATTGTAATATAATAATTGTTATTGGGTAGTAACTTGTATATAAGTCAAATATCCCGATACATCTGTGTGTTATATAAAATCCGTGTATGATATCAAAGGAGGGCTTCTCATGAAGACATGGGTTTGTACGGTATGCGGCTGGGTCTACGATGAGGCTGTCGGAGATGCTGATTACGATCTGGCCGCCGGTGTGGCGTTTGAAGATCTGCCGGAGAATTTTGTCTGCCCGCTCTGCGGTGTGGACAAGTCGCTGTTTGAGCAGCAGGAGTGATGTCCATCCATTTCGGAAGAGCCCCGCATATGCGGGGTTTTTTTGTGCCCGTGCAGCAGCCACTTTGAAATGTTTTTGCTTTTCACGGAAAAATCCCGTATAATGGACGCCATATTTATTTTATCATGAGGAGACTTGTCTTTGGCGGAGCAAATTGAAATCAGCATTATCTTCCTCGTCTATATGCTCGTGATGATGGGGATCGGTATCTATTATTACCGGCGTACACGCAATATGAGCGATTACTTTCTCGGCAATCGGAAACTCGGTGCATGGGTGACGTCGATGAGTGCCGAGGCATCGGATATGTCCGGGTGGATGCTTATGGGGCTGCCCGGCTTTGCGTATGTGGCAGGGCTCAACGCGGGATGGATCGCGCTCGGGCTCGCGCTCGGAACATGGGCGAACTGGCAATTCATTGCTGCGCGTCTGCGCATCTACACGGAGCTTGCGAACAATTCGCTGACCCTGCCGGATTTCTTTGAGAATCGCTTCTTTGCGACCTCAGGTGCTCTGCGTGTTGTGCCGGCGATCTTCATTCTGATATTCTTCATCCTCTACACGTCCTCGGGGTTTGTGGCGGCAGGGCGCCTCTTTGAGACGATCTTCCGGCTGCCGTATCTGACAGCGCTCCTTGCGGGCGCGGGTGTGGTCGTATTTTATACGTTGGTCGGCGGCTTTCTTGCCGTATCGCGCACGGACTTCATTCAGGGCGTGATGATGTTCTTTGCCATTCTTGTGGTTCCGGTGGGTGCAGCAATTATGCTCGGCGGTTTTTCGGCGACAGCAGAGCTGATCTATGCAGAGCATACGTCGTTTTTCTCGCCGCTCACGAAGGTGGACGGGAGTACGCTTGGTTTCGTCGAGTTTATCTCGCTGATGGCATGGGGCATTGGCTACTTCGGTCAGCCGCACATTCTCGTACGCTTTATGGCGATCCGTCACGCGGAGGAGTTGCCGCAGGCGACGCGGATTGCAATGGCATGGGTCGTGATCTCGCTCTCCGCCGCGATCCTGGTCGGTATGGTCGGCGCGGTCTACCTCAAAACGCCGCTCGAGGGAACGGCAGCAGAGACGGTGTTTCTCGCTATGGCGGGGGACCTCTTCCCACCGGTCATTTCCGGGGTGGTCCTTGCGGCGGTGCTCGCGGCGATCATGAGCACGGCGTCCGCGCAGCTCCTCGTCGCGGCGTCGGCGTTCGCGCAGGATATCTATCGGCGCAGTTTCCGCCCGCACGCGCAGCAGGTGGAGCTTGTCTGGGTGAGTCGTCTGTCCGTGCTTGCGATTGCGGCGGCGGCGATCTATCTTGGGATGAGTCCGGACAATTTCATTCTCGACATGGTTGCGTATGCGTGGGCGGGGTTTGGTGCCGCGTTCGGACCCGCACTCCTCATGTGCCTTTTTTGGCGGCGTACGACGGAGCGCGGTGTGCTCGCGGGGATCGTGACAGGCGGTATTACGGTACTTGTCTGGAAGCAGCTGGCACTCTTCGGTCTCTATGAGATCGTGCCCGGTTTTCTTTTCGGGCTCTTCGCGATCTATGTTGTGAGTAAATTGGATGCGGAGCCTGCGTCTGCGGTCACGGATCTGTTCGACCGTGTGAATGGGAAGTAATTGTTGCATTCGTTACTGCATATGCCGTTTTACCGCGATACAATGGATTATGGGAGGAAATGATGTTGTTTACATTTACGCATGTGAATTTTAATGTACTTGATCTAGCACGCAGCATGACATTCTATGAAAAGGCGTTCGGCTTTCGTGAGAAACGCCGTTTGGAGGAGGAGGGATTCACACTTGTCTATCTCTCAGACAATGTGACGGAGTTTGAACTGGAGCTGACGTATCTGCACGGGCGTACGGAACCTTATAATCTCGGGGAGAATGAATTCCACCTCGCGCTTCGCACGGATGATTATGAGTCGGCGCGTGCAAAGCATGCAGAGATGGACATTATCTGCTATGAGAATGTGGAGATGGGGATCTACTTCGTTGAGGATCCGGATGGGTACTGGGTCGAAGTTTTGCCAAAAAGTATGTGACGAAAGCCGTGGTTTTGTGTATAATAGGGAATACATGTGAGGCTCCGTCAAAGAGGGTGAATTGCATGGGAAAATTGCGGGTGCTGATTGTGGGATTTGCAGAGGGAGAGTAATCAATGGATGCAAAACTGATCAATCCTTTTGTGGATGCCTTTACAACAGTGATACCGATGCTGGGCTTTCCTGAGCCGAAACGGACGAAACTCTATGCCGCATCGAGCAGGGTTAGGAGCCTCGGGGTGTCGATGCTGGTCGGCTTTACGAAGCAGATTCGAGGGAATGTTGTCTATAATATGAGTGAGGATACGGCAAAGTTCATCGCATCTCAGATGATGATGGGCATGTCGGTGAATGTGTTTGACGAGATGGCGCAGAGCGCGATCTCGGAGCTCAGCAATATGCTGACGGCGCATACCGCAACGAACATCACGAGTTTGGGTCTCGATGTTGATATCTCAACGCCGTCGCTCACTGTGGGCAAGGATTTTGATGTCAAGATCAGCGACGGGCAATATCTCGTTGTGGAGATGAGTCTGAACGATCAGTTGGTGGATTTGGCGATCGCCGTCGATCAGAACTAGGGAATCAGGCTATGCGGGACACACTTTTTATCGGAGGGATGATTCGATGAAGGGTGCGGAGCAGGTACGTATCTCTCTTGATGGGAGACAGGTGGATGCTGCGGGCGAGGAGAGCCGCATCGCGCTGTCCGTTACCGGACGGCGTTTTTTGCGTGGAGAGAACCGATACGTCAGCTACGATGACGACGATCTGATCGAGGGGGAAACCATTGCCACAGTACTGCGTATCGGTGATTCGGGCATTATGTTGCAGCGCCGCGGTGTTGTGTGCTGGACACAGTATTTTGGGGTGGGTGAAGAACGTACGGGCAATTACCGTACGCCATATGGAATGTTTCTCATCAAAACGGTGACGCGCCGCCTGCGCGTGCGTACGTTCCCCGGTGGGAAGGAGGAGGTGTACATTTTCTATACTCTCTATGTCGATGGTATGCGGCAGAGTGACAACACATTGGAAATACGAATTGAGCCGGTGTAAAGGAGATTAAACGAAGTTGGATATCAAACAGCAGATTGAGCAGGCGCTCATACGTGCCGTGGAGGCGGCTGTGGCTGCAGGACAACTGCCGGCGGGTGGAACGTTTCCTCCCGTTCTTTTGGAGGAGCCACCGGAAAAGGAACTGGGGGACTTTGCGACGAATTTCGCCATGCAGTCGGCGCGCGTCTTTCGTCAGCCTCCGCAGAAGATTGCGACGGCAATCAAAGAGCATCTCACGGGGGACTGGCTCGATCGTGCAGAGGTGGCGGGACCCGGCTTTCTCAATCTCTATCTGAGGAAATCGGTGATTGCCGATACACTGCGCGCCGTTCTTGCTGCAGGCGAAGATTTTGGTACCTTTGCACCGAATGGAGCACCGCGTGTTCAGGTGGAATACGTCAGTGCGAATCCGACGGGACCGCTGCACGTCGGACATGGACGTGGGGCGGCAGTGGGGTCGGCCCTCGTGAAACTCCTGCGCACGGCAGGCTATGCGGTGGACAGCGAGTATTATGTCAACGACGCGGGCAATCAGATGAATCTCCTTGCCGTGTCAGTAAATGCGCGCTATCTGGAACTCCTCGGCAAGGCGGTGGAGTTCCCCGAGAACGGCTACCATGGTGCGGATATCGTGGAGACTGCGCAGCGCATCATCGATCGTGAGGGAGATAAATATCTTGCCATGCCCGAGGAGGAGCGCCTTCAACTTTTCCAAGACGTTGCCTATCGCGAGAAGCTTGCGGCGCTCGAGGAGGATCTGGCGGATTTCGGTGTGACGTTTGACCGTTGGTTCAGCGAGCGTACGCTCCACCCGGATGCCGTACGCCGCGTGGTGGATATGTTGCTCGAACGCGGCACGGCATACGAAAAGGACGGTGCTGTCTGGCTGCGCTCGACGGACTACGGCGACGACAAGGATCGCGTGATCTTCCGCGATAATGGTGTGCCGACCTATCTTGCAGCGGACATCGCCTATCATGACGATAAATACAGGCGCGGCTACGGTCGCCTCATCAACATCTGGGGCGCCGACCACCACGGCTATGTGGCGCGTGTCAAGGCGGCGATGGCAGCTCTTGGGCACAACCCTGAAGAACTGAC
>CALALM010000312.1 GCA_937925565.1 uncultured Centipeda sp. | reverse complement strand
ACATCCTCGAAAACAACATGGTGCAGACGCAGGCATCCGCTGCGGGAACACTGTCCGCCATCATCTTCATCATCCCCGGTATGCTCATGATCGGCTACTGGCAGGGCTTCGAGTTCTGGCAGACGCTCGTCGTCTCGGCGTGCGGCGGCTGTCTCGGCGTGCTCTTCACGATCCCGCTGCGCCGTGCGATGGTGGTGCACAGCGATCTCGCCTACCCCGAGGGTGTTGCTGCCGCAGAGATCCTGAAGGTCGGCAGCGCGGCAAAGGAAGACGGAAAGTCCGACTCCGGCATTAAGGAAATCCTTTCGGGCAGCGTCGTCGCAGGCATCATCGCATTCCTCACGAACGGTCTGCAGGTACTTGGCGGCTCGCTCTCGGCATGGTTCCATGTCGGACGCGGTATGACGCAGCTGCCTCTGGGATACTCCACCGCGCTCGTGGGTGCAGGCTACCTCATCGGCATTGCGAGCGGACTCGCCATGCTGACGGGAATCGCGATCGCATGGGCGGGATTCGTCCCCTACTTCACCATGACGGAAATGCTGCCCGACGGCATGACCCTGCAAAAATTTGCGGGCACGGTCTACCAACAGAAGGTGCGTCTCATCGGCGCCGGCGCGATGGGTGTCGCAGCGATCTGGACACTCATCACGCTCGCACGCCCCGTCATCGACGGTGTGAAAGAATCCATCGCGGGCGCGCGCACGAATGATGCGGAAAAAGGTCTGCACCGTATGGACATCGACATGACAATGAGGAGTATTGCACTTGTCTTTGGTGTAACGGTCATCGGACTTCTTGCGATCTTCTACGCCTTTGTCAGCCCCGAGCACATTCCGCCGAGTCAGAAGCTGATCTTTACGATCGTCGGCGTCGGCATCGCTGTCCTCATGGGTTTTTTCGTTGCTGCCGCCTGCGCCTATATGGCGGGACTTGTCGGCACATCCTCGAGCCCGATCTCCGGCATCGGCATCCTCGGCATCATCGTCGCCTCGCTCGTCATGTACTCGCTCTGTGCATCGTTCGGCATCTTCGACATGCCCGGCGGCGAGAAATTTGCGACGGCGACCGCCATCTTTACAACCTCAATCATCCTCGCGATCGCCTGCATCTCGAACGACAATATGCAGGACCTCAAGACGGGCTGGCTCGTCGGTGCAACGCCGTGGCGCCAGCAGGTCGCACTTCTCATCGGCTGTGTGGTCGGCGCACTCGTCATCGCGCCCGTGCTGAACCTCCTCTATGAGGCGTACGGCTTCCCCGGCGCGATGCCGCGCGCAGGCATGGATCCCGCGCAGGCACTCTCCGCACCGCAGGCGGTTCTCATGACCACCATCGCGCAGGGCATCTTCTCGAGTAAGCTCGCATGGGAGTATATCTACATCGGCATCGGTGTCGGTATCGTACTCGTCCTCATCGACCTCTTCCTCAAGCGCACGACGCGCAGTCTCTGTCTGCCGCCGCTCGCCGTCGGCATGGGCATCTACCTCCCGCCCGTCATCCAGACACCGCTCGTCGTCGGCGCCATCCTCGGCTACTTCCTCAATCGTCATCTCCGCAAAAGCGGCGGCTCAAACGCTGAGGCGGCGGGGCTGCGGCGCGGTACGCTCTTCGCCTCGGGGCTCATCGTCGGTGAGTCCATCGTCGGCGTCCTGCTCGCCGGCGTCATCGTCATCTCCGTCTCGAACGGCGGCGGCGAGAGTCCGCTCGCAATGGTCGGCTCAGACTTCGCCGACACCGCTGAGATGCTCGGACTCCTCGTCTTCCTCGGCATCCTCGGCCTCTTCAGCAAGGTCGTCCTGAGCGGGAAGAAATCCGCGTAACTCCATACAACGTGAAGCACGCCGGCAGAAATGTCGGCGTGCTTTTTACGTATTTATTTTATACGTATTCTATTGTATAATACGAACAAAGGGAGGTGTTCGCATGACGCCACGAGAGGCAGAAAAACTCATTCTTTCTGACGGTTGGCAGTTGCAGGAAATTCAAGGCTCACACCACCAGTACACGCATCCGACAAAACTGGGCAAGGTCACAATCCCCTTTCATACAAAGCCAAAAGATCTAAGCAAGAGAACACTGAACTCGATTCTGAAACAGGCAGGTTTGAAATAATTTCTACATCTTATATTCCAAAGGAGAACAGCAATGCTTCACATTTATCCCGCCATCTTTTACCATCAAAATGACGATAGCTACACCGTCATCTTCCCCGACCTGAACCACCTCGCAACCGAAGGAGAGAATCTGGAGGATGCAATGGCAATGGCAACGGACTGCCTAGCAGGCTATATTCACACAATGAAAGCAGAACACACGAAACTTCCCGCACCTACCCCGCTTGAGCAAGTCGACCTCTCCGCAGAGGACGAGGAGGGCGAAGACTATTCCGACGAGCGCGGTCGCTTCGTCTCGCTCGTCTCCGTCGACGTGGAGAGCTATGCGCGTACGCATTTCAATAAATCCGTAAAGAAAACGCTGTCCATCCCGCGATGGATGAACGACCTTGCCGTGGCACGAAGCATCAACTTCTCAAAGACGCTGCAAAATGCGCTGCGGCGAGAACTCGGAATCGAGGCATGAAAATCTGCAAAGCAGACGTATTTTGTGTTACAATATCCCCACAGAACCATCTTGTGTCTGCGCTATTACAAAGGACACAAAACACAAGGAAAATGGAGGTCTTATGCAGCAGCTTTTTCGCACACTCCTCGCCGTGCTCGCCCTTCTCTGCTGTGCGCTGCCCATGGTGAGCGCGGGCCCCGCACCCGCACTCACGCGGGTCGAGCCGATTGCGCTCTGGGCGGAGGAGACAGCCCCCGTTGCGGCGGAGGCGGACTACCCGAACCGCCTGCCCGAGGGCACGGTGTTCCGTGGGGAAAACCTTTACGTGAAAACGCGTTTTATTGGCTACCCCGCGTGGAATCTGCTGACCTATCGGAGCGGGTCGGAGACAGGGCGGATGCTCGACTATAGGGAAGTCGAACGCATACCGCTCACGGATGATCTGCGCGTGATCGTCGGCTATGAGCAGATCGTCAGCATTCCGTTTGCAGAGATCGGCACAGCGGAGATCGACCTCTGCATCGCCGCTGCCGATGCGGGGGGCTGCGCACCACGCTATGCCTTTGTTCGAGGAATACAGACAGAGAAGTAACATCACAGAGATTGAGGGAACAACATGAACATGAGGGATGAATTCGAGCGCATGATGCGCGAGCACCGCGAGATCGCACTCGCGACGACGACGGACGGGCTGCCGCATGTACGCATTGTGAACTTCTACTATGCGCCCGAGAAACGTAGCATCTACTTCTCCACGTTCAAAGACAACGAGAAGGTGGTCGAGCTCGCGGCGAATCCAAACATCGCATTTACCACCATTCCGCACAACGACACGAACGAACACGTCCGTGCGAGCGGTAGAGCCGTGAAGTCCGCACACACCGTCTACGACCTCGCGGCACTCTTTGCTGCGAAGATCCCACGCTATCAGGAGACCATCGACGCCGTCGGCGACGATCTCATCCTCTACGAGATCGTGATCGACATGGCAGTCGTCACCGTGGATATGGAACACATCGAGCGCATCCGACTCTGAGGATGGAACAGCAAACGGGGCAGCCGTACGAAGTTTTTAGCTTCGTGCAGCTGCTCCTATTTTTCAGGATTTTCACAACCCCCGCACGTGCGTACAACACCTATGCTATAATAACGGGAAAGAAAGGGTGAGGGCATGGGTAGGACGGGCTTTAACAAATTCATTGGCGACTACGACACGCTGCACCCGTTTCTGCGCCTTATTTCCTACAGCTACTACGACCTGCTGTCCGTCAGTGGACGACAGCTCATAGGGAGGTGGGAGCGACTACACCGTGCATGGATGCAAACACAGCAAAGAAAGGATGATCCCCTTGACCAAGACGACCTACAACATCATGCTCTCGTTTGTGAGCCTGCTCACAAAGTTTGAAGAGACGGAATATCGCAGTGCGGACGATGCCGGCACTGTTTTTTGGGGTGTGCAGACCAACGAGGCCGCCATCTATCAGATGCAGCACACCCTGCGTCGTGATGCTGACGGGCTGGACAAGATCATCCTGATGAAAAGCGTCGGTGCAGGCGCAGACGTATCCCTGCGGGACGAGAAACAGATGAATGCCTGGAATGCACACATCACAGGCTATGGGTGCAGTGCCATGTCCTCCATCGACTTTCTGAAGGCACAGGTCACGGCAAAGCATCCGGAACTCGCAGATAAATTTGTGAAAAGCGATTTTAATGAGGACGCCGGCATCGAGGAGGAAATGCGCTACATCGCCGCCCTCGGCAAACTGATCCAGCATGAGCAGGAGGCGGCGGAGAAGGCAGGGCTGCACGAGGTTGTCCTGCACGCGGACATGACGGGCGGTCTGCGCCATGCCTCGATGATGATGCTCGCCATCATGCAGCTCTCGAAATACATGGGCATCCGCATCGGTCACGTCATCTACGCAGAGAAAAAATGGTCCGAACCAAAGGGAAGCATTCAGTTTGTCGACGACATTCACCGCATGTTCGACCTCATCGCGGGTGCGGACGAATTCCAGAAATACGGCAGCGTACAGGCGCTGGACGAGTACTTCGGCGATGTTGCCGCATACAGTGAGCCATTCCGCAGACTTCTCGGCGCGATGCGCAGCTTCTCCGATGCCATACGCATCTGTCGCACCGCGATCATCGAGGAGGAACTGGAAAGCCTCGGGGAACACATTCGGATGTTCCGCGAGCAGACCGGCGGCCCCATACAGGAGGAACTCTTCCGCCGCATCGTCAAGGTACTTGAGCGCGAATACGGCACCGTCCTCGGCAGCGACAGCGCCGAGGAACGCCGCCTGAACATCATTGCATGGTGCCTGCGCAAGAAATTCCTCCAACAGGCGATGACGCTCTGCACGGAGTGGATCCCCCGGATCATCGTGGAGAAGAGAATCTGCTATACGGAGGACATCGCCATCATGCGCGTGTGCCGAAAAAAAGCAAAGAACGGCATGCGCAGCTGGCAGCAGGAATTCATTATTCAATACGGAACGACAACCGATGCAAAGGACGACGACAAAGTCCCCTACGGCGACGCAGGTGATATGTTCCGTTTCATTTTGAAACATGACCGGAAAGACCTCATCACCGAGCTGCCGGAAAATATGCAGAACGTGCTGCGCAGCTTCCTCCGGGCGCACAGCAGCAAACTTGAAACATACGCCGACAGGGACATATCGCTGCAACCGATCCATACGAAAAACAGATTTCTGAGAAAAGCCATTGACCATTTCCAAAACCAAGGGCAAAAGAAAACCTTTCCCTATCGGGTGATTCCCGCGCGTATCGGAGCGGTTTCCGAGAAAATTGTTTTGGAGATTTTCGAGCTCTCCGTTACGGATTTCGACCAACCTACGAAAACCCCCGAACCTCAGCTCTCGATGAAGCAGCAGCGTGCGAAGAAGTGGGCGGGGCGCGAAAAGGATTACCGCAGAATGTTCACCGGGAAGCCGCCCGCCATGCGCAGCGACCTGCCGCTCGATCAGGCACTGAACTATCTGCGCGGCTACTTCGACATCCGCGAGGAACGCAACCGGTCGAATCACGCCGTTATCACAGCCGGTCAGGAAAGCAGCCGGCTCGAACAGGACATCGCAGCATACATCGAAAAACTTCGGAACCATCCCTCCGAACCGATGCCCTGAAACATACCAAATAAGGCGGTACCGCAACATGCACGGTACTGCCTTATTTTGATGAACAGAGCAATATGACAGCCCCGCAATTCCTCCTCCCCACATTATAGCAATTGATAGGTCAGCACATATAAATACGTGTTTCAATCCCGCCGAATCTTCGGCAGCAAAAAGCGCAGGAAGATATAGGCGAGAAGGCTTCCCGCTCCCGTGGAGAGGAGGAAGGGGACGATGTAGACGGTGTAGCTCGCAGGGTTCAGCCCCATGAGGAGGGCGGCGATGGGATAGGCGGCGAGCGCGCCGAGGATGCCTGTGCCCAAGGCTTCTGCAACGCAGGTAAGTTCGAGGCGTTTCGTGTAGTGGTAGACGAGCCCGCACGAAAGTGCGCCGATCATGCTGCCGGGGAATGCCATGAGGCTGCCGAGTCCTGCGATGTTGCGGAGGAGGCTCGCGGCGAACGCGACACCGACGCCCCAAAGAGGCCCGAGGAATACGGCGGCGAGGATGTTGACGAGATGCTGAACGGGTGCACAACGGCTCCCGAGCACAGGGAAGCTGAATACACCGCCGAGGACGGCGATGGCGACGAGGATGCCGGCGAGGGTGAGCTTGCGGGTACGCGTGTCTAGCATATAAATTCGCTCCTCAAATCAAATCCATGCGCGAGCGGGCCGCTGCCCGCGCCGAGGTCAAGCCCCGCGGCGAGTGCGCCCGAGATGTATGCCTTCGCGCGTTCGACTGCGATGTCAAGCGTCATGCCGCGTGCGAGGTTCGCGGCGATCGCACTGGAGAGTGTGCAGCCTGTGCCGTGGGTGTTCACAGTCGCAATGCGCCGCCCCTCAAACCAACGTGCACCCGCACCGTCGACGAGGAGATCGTTCGCGTCGTCGATGCAGTGTCCGCCCTTCATGAGCACCGCCGTGTGTGCATGCTCATAGATGCGTGCCGCTGCTGCAGTCATGCTCTTTCGATCGGTGATTGCCATATCCGCGAGCACCTCCGCCTCGGGAATGTTCGGGGTGATGATGGTCGCACGCGGCAAGAGCAGTGAGACGAGTGCCTCAACAGCATCCTCGCTGATGAGACGTGCGCCGCTGGTCGCGACCATGACGGGGTCGACGACGACGTTCTGCGCATGGTATTCGTCCAGCTTCTCGGCAATCACGCGGATCAGCGCAGCATCGGCGACCATACCGATCTTCACCGCATCGGGCGGTATGTCGCTAAAGACGGCATCGAGCTGTGCCGCGAGAAAGGCGGGCGGGACAGCGAGGATGTCGGTGACCCCCGTAGTGTTCTGCGCGGTGAGCGCGGTAAGTGCGCTCATGGCGTAAACGCCGTGCGCGGTCATAGTCTTGAGATCCGCCTGAATGCCCGCGCCGCCGCTTGAGTCACTGCCCGCGATCGTGAGTGCTGTATACATTTTCATCGTGCTTCCTCCTCAGAGTCTTGTGATTTTCATATGCGTGGCGAGTTCTTCCGCAGTCATACGATAAATACTGTCAATAATACACGTCCGGTAGGTCGCGTTGCCGTCGCGCTCCCCCATCTGCGCCCACGCGATCTCTCCTGCGACGCCCATAAGGGCGACCGTCTCGGCGACTGCCGCGAGGAGTCCCAGAGGCTCAACAGCGAGAGCCGCCGCAAGGAGGGCGGAGAGCTGACAGCCCGTGCCCGTGACCAGCCCCATTTCGGGGCGCCCATTTCGGACAGCATACACGGTCACACCATCCGTCACAAGGTCGATGGCACCCGTAACGACGACGATCGCCTCCGCACGTGCGGCAAAGGCACGCAGAAGCTCGGCGGCGGCAGTAAGGTTCTCCTCGGTGACGGCATCTGCCGCGTTCGCGTCAACACCTTGCGTTGTCCCCGTGCCAACAGCAAGCGTCCGCACCTCGGAGATGTTGCCGCGAATCAGGGTCGGACGCACCTCGTCCAGAATGCGAAGCGCGGTCGCGGTACGCAGACGACTTGCGCCCGCGCCGACGGGGTCGAGGACAACGGGATGTCCGAGAGCGCGTGCGTGTTTGCCCGCCGAGAGCATGCTCGGGATGGTGCGCGCATTCAGCGTTCCGATGTTGAGGCAGAGCCCTGCGCAAAGCGCGGTGATCTCCTCCACTTCCTCGGGATCGTCCGCCATGATGGGGCGCGCACCGATGGCGAGCAGGACGTTCGCAACGTCATTGACGGTGACGTAGTTGGTAATGCAGTGGATCAGGGGCGCAGCGCGGCGTATTTTTTCGATGATGGAGCTGTTCATTGGGATTTCCTTTCAAATATACGATGCGTCAGCAGTGCAAGCACGAGGGTGATTGTCATGGTCGGCAGTGTACTTCCGACTGGAGTGTCGAGTGTCATGAGATAGCGATAGCAGAGGAATCCGACGAACCAGACAGCGAGGTTGAGCGTGTGGACAGAGCGCCCCGCCGCATCCTCGCACAGGATGAAGTAGCTCGCAATCTGGACGGCAATCATCGGGGCAAAGACCGAGCCAATGATGTAGAGGAAACCCGTGATGTCGTCCATCGGGTAGAGCGATGCCGCAACCGCACCGAGCACAGTCACGCCGATGCCGACGGTGCGCCCCGAGACGGAGCGCACGATGCTCTCGCTTGAGACACCCGCCGAGTACGCATCGAGATACGTTGTGGTGACGGTCGAGAGAATGACGACGCCAAGCCCCGCCGCGCCGAGCCCCGCGTGGAGCATGATCTGCGCGATGTCCGACTCGCCCGTGAGGATTGCCGCGCCCATGCCGATGAAGTACATCCACGTGCTGATGAGTCCGTAGACAACGGCGCTGACGGCGGCAGCTGCGGCGGGCTTCTCCGCCTCGCGCGTGTAGTCCGAGATGAGCGGCAACCACGAGAGGGGCATTGCAATCGACAGCTCGAGTGCCATCGCAAAGCTCATTGCCTCGCCCGCAGGAGTTTCCGCCGCCACGCCCGAGCCGCCCATGATGACGGAGCAAAGGAGCACGGTGAGGAGAAAGAGCGCTGTCATCGCGACGGCGTTCACACGCTCGATGCGCAGGATCCCGATCCGAATCCAAACGATAATCAGTATGCCGATGACGAAGCACCAAAGCCAATGCCCCGCATCCATCACGGAATTTGCCGCGAGTGCCCCGTCATAGATCATGATGCTCGTCCAACCGATGAGCTGCATGACGTTGAGTGCGGCAAAGAGCAGCCCGCCGCGTGCACCGAACGCCATCTTGACCGTCTCCATCGCACTGCGGCTCGTGCGTGCGCCGATCAGCCCCGCGAGGAAAAGCAGCGCACAGCCGATGATGTGTCCGACCACAATGGCAATCCCACCGTCGCGAAAGCCGAGCGGTGCAAAGAATGTGCCTGTTAAAATCTCCGCCAGTGAAACACCCGCACCGAACCAGATCAGTGCATTTGCGGGTATGCTTGTACGTCTTTCCATGTAATCCTCCGATCCAGGTTCCCCTTCCACCATGCTGCGCATGGTGGAAGGAATCAAAAAACGCGGCTATGCCAACTGACATAGCCGCGCTACCTGCACACATATCCCTACGTTGGCATTATCCAAATCAGGTTATGGGTCGGGACGCATTGTCCCCTCTCAGCCGACTGCTGTCAGCTCCCCTTATTCTGTTGTGCCTCCACCACCGCTCACGATTCCCTAGAGAATCTCGTTACGATGGTTTGGTATTTCATCGTCTGAAATTAC
>CALALM010000311.1 GCA_937925565.1 uncultured Centipeda sp. | reverse complement strand
GTCCGCAAGATGGAGGAGCACGGCTCGCGCGCCTATCTCGTGAACACGGGCTGGAACGGCACGGGCAAGCGCATCTCGATTCAGGATACGCGCGGCATCATCCATGCGATCCAAGACGGCTCGATCGACAGCGCACCGACGAAGAAGATCCCGTATTTCGACTTTGAGGTTCCGACGGAGCTGCCGGGCGTTGATCCGAAGATCCTCGATCCGCGCGACACCTATGCAAGCCGTACGGAGTGGGATGAGAAAGCGAAGGATCTCGCTGCGCGCTTCATCAAGAACTTCAAGAAGTATGAGGGCAACGAAGAGGGCAGGGTACTCGTTCCTGCGGGTCCGCAGCTCTAAGATTATCTGTAGCACGGAGGAAGCTGCCGCATTTGCGGCAGCTTTTTTTATCAATGGAAGGAGGCGCGATGAATCTCACGGACAGCATCAACAAGGTGCGCGGTGTCGGCGTCAAGAAGGTAGCGGCGTTTACACGCCTCGGCATTCAGACGGTCTACGATCTCCTGACGTACTATCCGCGCGCCTACGAGGATCAGAGCCGCATCACCCCGATTGCGCAGCTACACGCAGGGGAACGTGCGACTGTGCTCGGCGTCATTCAGCAGGTGACGGAGCGACAGACGCGGCGGCGCGGGTTTACCGTGTTGACGGCGCTCGTCGGCGATGGGACGGGCTATGCGCAGGCGCTCTGGTTCAATCAACGCTTTTTGAAATCAAAGCTGCGCGAGGGACGGCGCATCCTCCTCACGGGCAAGGCGGACTATGCCTATAACGGAGGCGGGCAGATCGCCCTCTCGAACATCACATCGTTTGAAATGCTCGGTGCACGCGATGAGGCGGAGGCACATCTCGGCATTCTGCCCGTCTATGCGGCGACGGAGGGGCTGACGCAGAAACAGCTGCGGCAGATGATGGAGTACGCTCTCGCGCAGGCTGGGGGGGAGCTTGCAGAGAATTTGCCGCAGCGCATTCGTGAAGAATATCATCTCGTCGGACGTATGGACGCCTTTCGACAGATTCACTTTCCAAGGCGTGAGGAGGAGCTGCGCGCGGCGCGGCGACGGCTTGCGTTCGAGGAACTCTATCTCATCCAATGCGGACTGCTCGCACTCAAGAAGCGTACGGCAGAGGAGCAGGAAGGCATTGCACATGCTGCGAACGGCGAGCTTGTCGCGCGTGTGCTTGCGGCACTCCCTTTCGACCTGACAGAGGATCAGGCGAAGGTGTGGGGGGAGATCGCACGCGATATGGAGTCGCCACTCCCGATGCGCCGTCTTGTGCAGGGGGATGTCGGTTCGGGTAAGACGGCAATCGCCCTGCTCGCGCTTGTCAAGACGGTGGAGAGCGGACATCAGGGGGCGCTGATGGCACCGACGGAGATCCTTGCACATCAGCATTACGATACCCTACGGGAGCTGCTCACGCCGCTCGGTGTGCGCATTGGATTCCTTACGGGGCGGCTCGCGAAGAAGGAGCGCACCGAAGCTGCGGCGGCACTTGCGGCACATGAGGTGGATATTGCCGTCGGCACACATGCTCTGATTCAGGACGGCGTTTCATTTGATGCACTGGGGTTGGTCGTAACGGACGAACAGCACCGCTTCGGCGTGGCACAGCGTGCGGCACTCGAGAAAAAAAGCGTGGTGACGCCCGATGTGCTCGTCATGACGGCGACCCCGATCCCTCGCACGATGACGCTCACGGTCTACGGCGATCTCGATGTCTCGCGCATCGAGCATCTGCCGCCGGGGCGGCAGCCCGTGCGGACATTTCTGCGCGATGAAACAGCACGTGAAAAAATCTACGCATTTGTGCGCAGAGAGATCGAAAGCGGGCGGCAAGCATATGTCGTTTGCCCGCTCATTGAAGCGAGCGAGGAGAGTGACCTGCCATGCGTCGAGGAGGTCTACGAGGAACTGGCGCAGGGCATCTTTCGCGGGATTCCCTGCGGGCTTCTGCACGGGCGCATGAAGTCTGCGGAGAAGGAAGCCGTGATGGAGGGCTTCTATACCAATCGCATCAAGCTGCTCGTTTCGACCACGGTCATCGAGGTCGGCGTCAACGTGCCGAATGCGAGCATCCTCGTCGTGGAGCATGCGGAGCGCTTTGGACTCTCTCAGCTGCACCAGCTGCGCGGGCGTGTCGGGCGCGGCTCCTATGCCTCCTATTGCATCCTCATTGCCGGACGGAGCGCGGCGTCCGAGGAGCGGCTCAAGGTCATCGAGCAGACGAGCGACGGCTTTCGCCTCGCCGAAGAGGATCTGCGTCTGCGCGGTCCCGGACAGTTCTTCGGCGCGATGCAGCACGGTCTCGGCGACCTGAAGATTGCGGACGTGCTCGCCGACATGGACCTCCTGCTCCTCGCACGTCGTGCGGCACTTGCCACCGTGGACGACCCCGCCGCCCTTTCCTTTGTTTTGCCGACGCTCATGCGCCAGTACCGTGAACGTTTCGAGCATATGCGGGAGATTTGAGACCACGATAGTTGAACTCTATGTTGATACGTAGTAAAATGCGTGGTAAGGGCAAGGAGGATGGATATGAAAAGCTATTCCTCAAGAGATGTTCTGAAAATGCTTTTGGCAGACGGCTGATTTGAGGTAAACTGCGTCGGCGATCATCACCAATTCAAGCATCCAACGAAGCCGGGCAAGGTGACGCTTCGACATCCGGTCAAGGATATGGGTGTTCGTGATCTGAAGAGCATCGAGAAGCAATCGGGGCTTAAACTTTAGGGAGGGCAATATGTTTCCGGACATTTATCGCTATCCTGCGATTTTTAGCTATGAGGAAGATGGTGTGCACATTGTGTTTCCGGATTTGCCGGGATGCATAACATTCGGGAGCGATGAGGAGGAAGTCGTGCGCATGGCACGTGAGGCTCTTACCCTGCACCTTTATGGCATGGAACAGGACGAGGAGGAGATTCCGAGGCCGTCTTCGATGAAGATGCTCGCAGAGCAGGAGGAACTGCAGAAGAATGAGATGTTTATACTGATAGAGGCATTTATGCCTGCGTTTCGGGAGAAACAGAGCAAGCGCTTTGTCAAGAAAACCCTCTCTGTGCCCTATTGGATGAACGTCGAGGCGGAGCGCATCGGACTCAACTTCTCCCAGACCCTACAGAATGCAATTTTGCAGAAATTGGAACTGGCAAAGTGAGCAGAATGCGGGCGTTGTATTTCTTGACACATGGGGATTCTCTGGGCTAGAATAACGGCATACTGTATTTGGGGGGAGATAGCCTTGACCAGGGTTTTGGTAAACGGTGCCGCAGGGCGCATGGGGCGCGCGGTGCTGAAAGCTGTGATTGACGATGCGGATCTGGAACTCGTCGGTGCGGTGGACATCACGGGTGGTGCGGATGCGGGAGAACTCGCGGGGACGGCAAAGAACGGCATCTGTGTGGAAACAGATCTCGCCGCCGCGCTCGAGCGATTGAAGCTCGACGTGATGATTGACTTCACGCGTCCCGATGTGGTCTATGGGAATGTACTGACGGCGCTCGCACACAAAGTTTCACCCGTGGTGGGCACAACGGGGCTGACCGAGGAGCAGAAGGCGGCGATCAAGGCGGCAGCGGATGAAAACGATACGCCCGCGTTTATCGCGCCCAACTTTGCCATCGGTGCGGTTCTGATGATGCTGATGAGCCGCATGGCGGCAAAGTATATGCCCGAGGTCGAGATCATCGAGCTCCACCATGACAACAAGCTGGATGCACCCTCGGGTACGGCGGTGCAGACGGCGGCGATGATCGCGGAGGTGCGCACAGCGCATGCACAAGGACATCCGGGCGAAGAGGAGAAAATTGCGGGCGCGCGCGGCGCGAATTATGAGGGCATGCGCATCCACAGTGTACGCCTGCCGGGCTATGTTGCACATCAGGAGGTCATCTTCGGCGGACTCGGTCAGACACTTACCATTCGCCACGACTCACTGAACCGTGAGTCCTTTATGCCGGGCGTTGTGCTTGCCGCGAAGAAGGTGCGCGGTCTCAAATCGCTCACGGTCGGATTGGATAAACTGCTGTAAGGGGAGAATACATCATGAAGAAATATCGTGTCGCCATCCTCGGTGCAACGGGCGCTGTCGGTCAGGAGTTCCTGAATCTTATCGAGGAGAGGAAGTTCCCGTTCTCGGAGCTTCGTCTCCTCGCATCCAGTCGTTCGGCAGGTAAGAAGATCGGTTTCATGGGCAAGGAGTACACGGTCGAAGAGACGACGGCGGACTCCTTCAAGGACATTGATATCGCACTTTTTGCGGGCGGTGCGGCAAGCAAGGAGTTCGCACCCCACGCGGTCAAGGCGGGTGCCGTCGTCATCGACAACTCGAGCGCATTCCGCATGGATCCGGAGGTGCCGCTCGTCGTACCCGAGGTCAACCCCGAGGCAATCAAAAAGCACAAGGGCATCATTGCAAATCCAAACTGCTCGACTATCATCATGGTCATGGGACTCAAGCCGCTGTACGACCTCGCAAAGATTCGCCGCATCGTTGTCTCGACCTACCAGGCGGTCTCCGGTGCGGGCAAGGAGGGTATGGCGGAACTCGAGGAACAGGTTGCGGCACTTTCCTCCGGCAAGAAGGCCGAGGCAAACATCCTGCCCGTTGGCAAGCTTCCGAAGCACTATCAGATCGCATTCAACCTCATCCCGCAGATCGATGTCTTCATGGACAACCTCTACACGAAAGAGGAGATGAAGATGATCGACGAGACGAAGAAGATTATGGAGGACGATACGCTGCGCATCACGGCGACCACCGTACGCGTGCCCGTCTACCGCAGTCACGCCGAGTCCGTCAACGTCGAGTTCGAGCGAGCGATCTCGCTCGATGATGCACGAAAGGCACTTGCGGCGTTCCCCGGTGTCATCCTGCGTGACAATCCGGCGGAGCAGGCGTACCCCATGCCGCTCTTCACCTCGGGCAAAACAGATGTCGAGATCGGACGTCTGCGCCGCGATGAGTCGACGGACAATGCGCTGAATTTCTGGATCTGCGGTGACCAGATCCGTAAGGGGGCAGCGCTGAACGCACTCCAGATCGCAGAGTATATGATCGGACACGAACTTGTCTGAAAACGACGTCCTTAGGGACTTATTTCCACACAGGAGATAAGTCCCTTTTTTATGTTTAATACACAGCTAAACAATATGGAACATCCCTTTTATTTCGCGGTATGAGCGGGGGTCTAAAAATCATATACAAGTAAAAGGGAATACCAGTTTTCTTGAAAAAAAAAAGAGTTTTTGTTATAACAGTTACAGAAAGTGGCGAATTGTGGTGGTAAATGTCATAAAGTGGTGAGTAGAGCCGGAAGGGTGGTGCGACCGGATGTTCATGGGGGAATACACCCACAGCATTGATGCCAAGGGGCGCGTCATCCTGCCCGCCGACTTCCGACAGGAGCTCGGTGTCTCGTTCATCATCACAAAGGGGCTCGACGGCAGCCTCTTCCTCTTCCCGCAGGCGGCATGGGACGAGTTTGCGGCAAAGCTGCGGACGCTCTCCATTGCCGACCCGAATGCACGCGCGTTTGCCCGCTTCTTCATCGCGGGGGCGCGGACGCTCGAATGCGACAAGCAGGGGCGTTTCCTTGTACCGGCGAATCTGCGCGCCTATGCGAATATCGGGCTCAAGCAGGACGTCATTCTCACGGGCGCAGATGCGCGCATCGAGGTCTGGGACAAGGAAAAGTGGTTGCGCTATGCGGGTGAGGTCGATCCGAACATCACGGAGATCTCGACGCAGCTCGCGGGCTATGGGATTACGATATGAGCGAATTTCACCATGTGAGCGTTCTCCTTGAGGAAACGATCGATGCGCTCTGCATCTGTCCGAACGGCATCTATGTGGACTGCACACTGGGCGGTGCGGGGCATGCGGCGCGGATTGCGGCACAGCTTTCCTCCAAGGGGCGTCTGGTTGGCATCGATCAAGACGAAATTGCGATTGCGGCGGCGCGTGAGCGTCTTGCGGATGCAGCATGCAAGGTTTCGCTTGTACGTGATAACTTTCGTAATTTGGCGGCGATTCTCGCGCGCGAGGGCGTTTTATCCGCAGACGGAATTCTATTTGATCTCGGGATCTCGTCCCCACAGATCGATACGGCGGAGCGCGGCTTTTCCTACATGCGGGATGCGCCGCTCGATATGCGCATGGACCGGCGAGCGGTGCGGAGCGCCTATACCGTTGTCAACGAATATACGGCAGCAGAGCTTACGGAGATTTTCTATGACTATGGAGAAGAGCGTTGGGCAAAGCGCATTGCCGCATTCATTGCGGAGGAACGAAAGTCCCGTCCCATTGAAACAACGGGGCAGCTCGTCGCCATCATCGACCGCGCCGTGCCGAAGAAGGTGCGTGCGAAGGGCGGGCATCCCGCCAAGCGTGTTTTTCAGGCGATTCGCATCGAGGTCAATGAGGAACTGACGATTCTCACGGATGCGATAACGGATGCCGTGCATGCGCTCCATGCGGGCGGTCGGCTTGCAGTCATCACGTTTCATTCGCTTGAGGATCGCACTGTAAAGCAGACACTGAAAGAACTTGCACGCGGCTGCATCTGCCCGCCGCACATGCCTGTCTGTGTCTGCGGACATACGCCTGAGGTGCGGCTAATCGGCAAAGCACGCGCGGCAAGTGCCCATGAATGTGCGGACAACGCACGGGCAAAGAGTGCGAAGCTGCGCGTTGCAGAGAAGTTATGAGCATCGAATATGAATGAAGGAGGTGAGGGTGCATGCCGGCACGCAAACTGGATACTTACGAATACGAGCGGGAGACACTGCCCTCACCACAGGTGGAAGCTCCGAAAGAACCGCTGATCCGACGGGAAGTGAATACGAATCTCAGGAACTGTCTGCGTGCGATCTTCTTCCTCATCGCGTGCGGTGCGATGGTTGTGACACTGCTCGGTGGCATCGGAGCTAGGAACGGCTATACACTGCTCGACACGCAGCAGACTGCCGATCAGCTCGAGCAGGAGAATGAGCGGCTCAAGATTGAGATTGCACAACTGAAATCACCCGCGCGGATCGAGGCGATCGCCGTGGAACAGCTGCATATGCAGGTGCCGCAGAATATGTATTTTTCACATGAAGGGGAATGATGGGGAATGACGAAGCGGTTGAAGGAACTCACAGACCTCTTGCCGGGGGCACGGCTCGTCGGTGATGATGCTGCGATCACAAGCATTGAGCGGGACTCGCGCTGCATTCGGGAGGGAGCGCTGTTTGCCTGCATTACAGGCGCTCATGTGGATGCACACAGCTTTATACCAAATGTGGCGCGGGCAGGGGCTCGCGCTATTTTGACGCAGCGGGAGAATGTTGATGTACCTGCAGGGGTCTCTGTCCTTTATGTGCCGAACCTCCAAGAGGCGCTGGATATCATCGTGCCCTACTTCTATGATTATCCTGCGCGCGCAATGCGCGTGATCGGCATTACGGGCACGAACGGCAAGACCACGACGAGCTATCTCACGCGTGCGATCCTGCGCCATGCGGGCAGGCGCGTCGGACTCATCGGAACGATCCAAGTCATGATGGAGGACGAGGTGTTCCCCACGGCAAACACGACGCCCGATGTCATCGTCATGCAGCAGCTGCTCGCTGAGATGCGCACGCGCAAAATGGATGCTGTCGTCATGGAGGTTTCCTCGCATGCACTCGATCAGCGGCGCGTTGCGGGCATCGAGTTCGATACGGCGGTGTTCACGAATCTGACACAGGATCATCTCGACTACCACAAGACGATGGAGAACTACGCGCGCGCAAAGGCGCGGCTCTTCGACCTCGTGTCGGCAGAGGGAGCAAAGACGGGCAAGACAGCGGTGCTCAACGCAGATGATGCATGGAGCAAAGCGATGCGTGCGCATGCGCTCTGCCCGATCATTTCCTATGGCGTGGAGCATGATGCTGCTCTGATGGCGCACGATGTGCATCTGGCGCAGGATGGCATGGAGCTGGTGCTCGTTCATGATGGCGCGGAGCTCTCCCGTCTGCATATCGGCATCACAGGCCTGTTCAACGTCTATAACGTGCTCGCAGCGACGGGCGCGGCGCTCGCGGAGAAGGTGGCGGCGGCGGACATCGAAGCTGCGCTCATGGACTTCGCGGGTGTGCCGGGACGATTCGAACTCGTGCGTGCGGGGCAGGATTTCTCCGTCATCGTGGACTATGCACATACGCCGGACGGCATGGAAAATGTGCTGCGCACGGCGCGTGCCGTGACGGCGGGGCGTATCATCGCCGTCTTCGGCTGCGGCGGCGACCGCGATCGGACGAAGCGGCCGATCATGGGTCGTATGGCGGCGGAGCTGGCGGACATCGTCGTGCTGACATCCGACAACCCGCGCACGGAGGATCCGGCAGCGATTTTGGATGAGGTCGAGACGGGCGTTCTGCCCGTCATCGGTGACAAGCCGTACGAAAAGCTCGTCGACCGCCGCACGGCAATCTTTCACGCCGTCCAAAGGGCGCAGAAGGGCGACACGGTGGTCATTCTCGGCAAGGGACATGAAAACTACCAAATCTTAAAGGACAAAACAATTCACTTCGATGACCGCGAGACGGCGCGCGAAGCGATCGGGGGGCTGTGATATGGCGATGACATGGGATGAGGTGCTTGCGGCAACGGATGCCGAGGTACACAGCGGAAAACTGCGTGGGAATGATACGATTCCCCATATCACGACGGACACGCGGAAGATCGGTGCGGGCGATCTCTTCATCGCCCTGCGCGGAGAAAATTTTGACGGCGCAGATTTTGCCGCGGATGCGCTTCACAAGGGCGCTGCGGCAGTCCTCGTCAATGCGCCTCTGTCTGCCTCCGTGCAGAAGGATCTGAAGAAGGAAAAGGGGACTGTCCTCACAGTGCCGGATACACTGAAGGCCTACCAAGAGATCGCGCATGCGTGGCGCATGAAGTTCGACATCCCCGTCGTCGCAATCACGGGCTCGAACGGCAAGACCACGACAAAGGATTTGACGGCCGCCGTGCTTGCAGGACGCGGCGCTGTCTGCCGCACAGCGGCAAACTACAACAACGAGATCGGGCTGCCGCTGACACTGCTCGGCATCACGGAGGATGATACTGCCGCCGTCGTGGAGATCGGCATGCGCGGGCTCGGGCAGATCGCGGCGCTCGCACCCGTTGCTGCGCCGAATATCGGCATTGTGACGAATGTCTGCGAGGTGGACATGGAACTGCTCGGTTCCATCGAAAATATTGCAAAGGCAAAGGCAGAACTCGTAGAGGCGATCCCTGCGGGCGGAACCGTGCTCCTCAACGCGGACGATGAACGCGTCGCTGCGATGCGTTCGATGGCGGCAGACGGCGTGCGCGTTCTCACCTATGGCATCGGCGCGGATGCGGATATCCGTGCCGAGGCACTGCGTCTTGCGGCGGG
>CALALM010000310.1 GCA_937925565.1 uncultured Centipeda sp. | reverse complement strand
CTGGAGTATGTGCCGAATTTGCAGGCACGGGAGCTGAACACGCAGCGCTCCTCAAGCATCGGCGTCGTCGTGCCGAGTTTTGACAATATGTTCTTTGCCCAGGTGCTTGACGGCATCGAGGAGCATCTGCGGCAGAGCTCGTACTCTCTGCTCCTCGCGTGTGCGCAGAACGATGCGGCGCGCGAGGAGGAGTGTGTGCGGGACTTCATCACACGCAATGTTTCGGGTGTTATCGTCGTCAGTCCGAATACGGAGACGGCAGTCTCGGAGTTCTATGAGAACACTGCGGCGCGTCTGCCGCTGGTCTTTGTCAACAGTGCGCGCGAACTTGCGGGCATATCATACGTGACGAGCGATCAGCGCGGTGGGGCGCGTGCGGCGCTCGAGCACCTCTTTCACTACGGGCACGAGCGCATCCTTTTCGTGCAGGGCGAGAACAGTGACTCCTACCGCATCAAGGAGAAGGTCTACCGCGAGATCATGCGGGAGCGCGGGGCGTTCCATCCGGAGGATATTGTCAACGTCGGCGAGGGCAACCGCATCGAGACAGTGGAAAATACCATGTTCATCCTCATGGATATGATGCTCGATCTCGCACCGACGGCGATCTTCTGCTGCAACGATCTCATGGCGATGGGGGCGGTCAACGCCTGTCAGCGCATGGGGCGGCGTGTGCCGCAGGATATCTCGGTCATCGGCTACGACAACACGGCACTCAGTCGATATACCGCGCCCAAGCTGACGACCATCGATCAGAATATGGCCGATCTCGGGCGGGAGGCGGCACGACTCATGCTGAAGCAGATCGAGGAGAACGTGACGGAAAATGTCGTGCTTGCCAATACCGTGGTTGAGCGTGAGACGACGGGCTTTCGCGTGGAGTAAAACGAACAACCAATCGAAGGGGGATATAAATGAATATTATCTATCATGAGCGGGGCAAGGTCTTTCATCTCTTCAACGATTCCATCAGTTACATCTTCATGGTACTGCCCCACGGCGGGCTCGGTTCGCTCTACTACGGCAAGGCGCTGCGCGACCGCGCGGGGTTTGAGCACCTCTTTGAGCGCGTGCATCGCGGGATGTCGGCGTGCGTCTTTGCGGACTGCCGCGACTACTCTCTGGATGCGATTCGACAGGAGCTGCCAACCTACGGCTCGTCGGATTTTCGCCGTCCCGCGTTGAACGTATTGCAGGAGAATGGCAGTCGCATCCTCGATATGCAGTATACGGGCTTTCGTATTGTGGACGGCAAGCCGAAACTCGCGGGTCTGCCTGCGACCTACGTGGAGTCGGACGATGAGGCAAAGACACTCATCGTCGAGGTGATGGACGCGCTGACGGGACTGCGCGCGGAGCTTCTCTATACGATCTTCGTCGAGGGCGGCGCGATCGCGCGCAGTGTGTGCTATATCAATGACGGCACGGAAGTGCTGCACCTGCAGAAGGTCATGAGCATGTCGATCGACCTGCCCGATACGGAATACGATTGGATGGAGCTGACGGGAGCGTGGACGCGTGAGCGCCACGTCGAGATCCGTCCGCTTGCAACGGGCATCACGGCAATCGGCAGCCGCCGCGGGCACTCCTCGGGGCAGTACAATCCGTTCGTCGCACTCCTGCGCCGAGGGACAACGGAAACGCAGGGCGAGGTACTCGCGATGAGCCTCGTCTACAGCGGCAATTTCGAGATGCTTGCCGAGGTTGACAACCACGGTGTCACACGACTGCAGGCAGGCATCCACAGCACGGATTTCGATTGGAAACTTGTGCCTGGTGCGGAGTTCCAGACACCCGAGGCGGTGCTCGTCTGGTCGGATGAGGGGCTGAACGGCATGAGTCAGACCTATCATCGTCTCTATCAGTCGCGGCTTGTGCGCGGGCAGTGGCGGGAGAAGGTACGTCCCATCCTCATCAACAACTGGGAGGCGACGTATTTCGACTTTACGGAGGAGAAGCTGCTCACGATCGCGGACAAGGCGGCGGAGTGCGGCATCGAACTCTTTGTGCTCGACGACGGTTGGTTCGGTGCACGCACGTCCGACTATGCGGGACTTGGCGATTGGACGGTCAACCGCGACCGTCTGCCGAATGGCATCGACGGACTCGCGGAGAAGATCGAGGCGCGTGGCATGCAGTTCGGCATCTGGGTCGAGCTCGAGATGGTCAACGAGGACTCCGACCTCTATCGTGCGCATCCAGATTGGGTGCTTTCCGTGCCGGGACGGCGCAAGTCGCTCGGGCGCTCGCAGTGCGTGCTCGACTTCTCGCGCAGGGAGGTCGTGGACAATATCTATGGGCAGATGGAGGCGATTCTCGCGAGCGGAAGGGTTTCCTATGTGAAATGGGATATGAACCGCAGCATCACGGAGTGCTGGTCGCACGCGCTCCCTGCAGATCAGCAGGGCGAGGTGTTCCATCGCTACATCCTCGGACTTTATGATCTCTACGAGCGGTTGACATCGAACTTCCCCCATGTCCTCTTTGAGTCCTGTGCCTCGGGCGGTAACCGCTTCGACCCCGGGATGCTCTACTATGCGCCGCAGACGTGGGCGAGCGACAACTCCGATGCTGTCGAGCGGCAGAAGATCCAGTACGGAACATCCATGTGCTACCCCGTGAGCAGCATGGGCAGCCATGTCTCCGTCGTGCCAAACCATCAGGTCAACCGCATGACGCCGCTCCATACGCGTGCGAATACGGCGTATTTCGGCACATTTGGATATGAACTGGATCTCAATAAGCTGACTGCGGAGGAGATCGCCGAGGTCAAGGAGCAGGTCGCCTTTATGAAGAAGTATCGCGAGATCCTTCAGTTCGGCACGTTCTACCGCCTGCAAAGCCCCTTTGAGGGAAATGTAACGGTGTGGATGAGTGTGAGTGCGGATCAAAAGACGGCGATTGTCGGCTGGTACCGCACGCTGAACCGCGTGAACTACCGTTTCGAGCGCGTGAAACTCGCAGGGCTGCTGCCCGATACGCTCTACGTGAACAGCCGCAGCGGCGTACGCTGCTATGGTGATGAGCTGATGAACTACGGCCTCATCACGACGGACGGCACGGCGGGTGAGCCGAATGCAGAGAACGGACTTACCACAGACTTTGAGTCGCGCATCTACGTGCTGAAGGCGGTCGAATAGGTTTTCATAGCGGGATGGGGCTGTTGCATGAATCTAAAAACTTCATGCAACAGCCCTGTTTTTGTATGCATGCGTTTGAGAAGAATCAATCATTGCATATTTGATTAAGTTTCGATAAAATAGAGTATGGGAAACGGAATTAGAGGAGGAGGATTTCTATGGCTGTCAAACGAATCTTTGTGGAGAAGCGGCAGGGGTTCTTCGATATCCCCGCGCAGCGACTCTGCAGCGATCTGGTGGAGACGTTCCGCCTGACAGATCTGCGTGCCGTACGCATCATCACGCGCTATGACATAGAGGGGCTGAGCGATGAGGAATTTGCCGGGGTACGGAACATCGTCTTTGCCGATCCACCGGTGGATACCGTCTATGAGGATGTACTGCCGTCCTTTTCCGATGCACACATGTTCGCGATCGAGCCGCTGCCGGGGCAGTTCGATCCGACGGCGGCTGCTGCGGCGGAGTGTGTGCAGCTTGTGACGCAGGGGGAGCGTCCCGACGTGCGTACCGCGCGCGTCATCGTCCTGATTGGCAAGGTGGAGACCAGAGTCTATGAGCAGATCAAGGCGTATCTGATCAATACGGTGGAGAGCCGTGAGGCATCACTTGCGACGCCTGCGACACTCGAGAGTCGCATCGTACTGCCGGCGGACGTGGAGGTTCTCGGACAGTTTAACGGACTCCCCCGCGTCGAACTCGAACGGTTCCATGCCGCACACGGCTTTGCCATGAGCGTGGAAGATCTCGCATTCGTGCAGCAGTATTTCCGCGATACAGAACGCCGCGCACCGACGATCACGGAGCTGCGCGTCATCGACACCTATTGGTCGGATCACTGCCGACACACAACGTTTACCACGGCGATTGATTCAGTGAATATCGAAAACGGATTCTTTGCACGACCGATCATTGAGAGCTATCAGCGCTACATGGATGACCGCAAGGCGCTCTATCAGGATGGCAAGCAGCGCGATATGACGCTGATGGACATTGCCGTCATCGGGATGAAGGCGCTGCGCGCCGAGGGCAAACTTGATGACCTCGACGAATCCGAGGAGATCAACGCATGCAGCATCCGCATCACCGTAGATGTGAATGGAAAAGATGAGGACTGGCTCCTCATGTTTAAGAACGAGACACACAACCATCCGACGGAGATCGAGCCGTTCGGCGGGGCGGCAACCTGTCTCGGCGGCGCGATTCGCGACCCGCTCTCGGGACGCTCCTATGTCTATCAGGCGATGCGTGTGACGGGGGCATCCGATCCTCGTGTGCCGATCGAGGACACCCTGCCGGGAAAACTTCCGCAGAAGAAGATCACGCTCGGTGCGGCAGAGGGCTACAGCTCATACGGCAACCAGATCGGGCTTGCGACCGGGCAGGTTCATGAAATCTATCACAAGGGATACCTCGCAAAGCGCATGGAGATCGGTGCCGTCATCGGT
Source organism: uncultured Centipeda sp. (assembly GCA_937925565.1). GTDB lineage: Bacteria > Bacillota > Negativicutes > Selenomonadales > Selenomonadaceae > Centipeda. The sequence continues at coordinate 4,838 of CALALM010000310.1, read as the reverse complement.
GCGGCGCCCGCCGCGCAGGTTGTGCGTAAGCGCCCTGTACCGGGGGATGTCATCGTGCTTCTCGGCGGACGCACGGGGCGTGACGGCATCGGCGGCGCGACCGGCTCCTCGAAGCAGCATACGGAGAGCTCCCTGACCACCTCGGGCGCAGAGGTGCAGAAGGGCAATCCACCGACCGAGCGCAAGATTCAGCGACTCTTCCGGAATCCTGAGGTCAGCTGCATGATCAAGCGCTGCAATGACTTCGGTGCGGGCGGTGTTGCCGTTGCGATCGGAGAGCTCGCGGACGGGCTGATGATCAACCTCGATGCCGTACCGAAGAAATACGAGGGTCTGGACGGTACGGAGCTTGCCATTTCCGAGTCACAGGAGCGCATGGCGGTCGTGCTCGCACCGAAGGATGTTCCAGCATTCCTGCGCCATGCGGACGCGGAGAATCTTGAGGCGACCGAGGTCGCTGTCGTGACCTCGGCGCCGCATCTCGTCATGAAGTGGCACGGGCAGACGATTGTCCACATCGCACGTGCCTTCCTCGCGACAAACGGTGTGCGTCAGCACGTTCGCGTCATCGTTGATCCGCCGAATGATAAGACACCATATCTGCAGCAGCTTCCTCCTGCGGTAAAGCAGGTGGGACGCGCTCTTGAGGATATGTGGCTCACGAACCTGCGCGATCTCAATGTGTGCAGTCAAAAGGGGCTGGGGGAGCGCTTCGACGCGACGGTTGGGGCTGCTTCCGTGCTTATGCCGTTTGGCGGAAAGTACCAGCTGACGCCGTTGGAGGCGATGGTGGCGAAAATCCCCGTGCGCCACGGACAGACGAATACGGCATCGGCGATGGCGTTCGGATTTGATCCCGATCTCTCGACGTGGAGTCCGTTCCACGGAGCGATCTATGCCGTCGTCGAGGCGGTGGCGAAGATCGTTGCCACGGGCGGCGAGGCGCGCAAAGTGCGCCTCACGCTGCAGGAGTATTTTGAACGCCTCGGCACGGATCCGAAGAAGTGGGGCAAGCCCTTTGCCGCCCTCCTCGGGGCACTGCACGCGCAGCATGAGATGGGGATTCCTGCGATCGGTGGTAAGGATTCGATGTCGGGGACATTCGAGAATCTGAACGTCCCACCGACTCTTGTCGCCTTTGCCGTTGCAACTCTGCGTGCGAACGAGGCGCTTTCGCCCGAGTTCAAATATCCGGACAATAAGGTCATCATGGTGCCTGTTCCGCGCGATGCGCAGGATCTGCCGGTCTTTTCGCGGCTCAATACCAATTTCAAGAAAATACATGAGCTCATTGTCGGAAAGAAAGTGTTCTCTGCGATGAGCGTCGGGCGCGGCGGCATTGCGGCGACTATTTCGAAGATGTGCCTCGGGAACAATCTGGGCTTTAAGTTCACCTCGTTCATTCAGCAGGATGATCTCTTCAAACCTCTCTATGGGACAATCCTGCTTGAGGTTGCCGGTTCTTTTGACACGACAGCGAACCTCGTGGGAACGGGTGCCATCGAGATTGGAAAGACGCGCGATGTGCCGAGCATCATCACGGATCTGGACACGATTGTGCTTGCCGACGTGAAGGATGCGTATACGGAGCCACTCGAGAAGATTTTCCCGACCACGGTGCCGCAGACAGTGCGTCCGATCGACCGCCCGACCTATGCGCCGTATACGAAGGGGAAGCTCGTGGGCAGCTCTGTGAAGATTGCAAAACCGCGTGTCTGCATCCCCGTGTTCCCGGGAACGAACTGCGAATACGACTCGGCGCGTGCGTGGGAGCGCGTGGGGGCGATCCCTGAGATCTTCGTTGTGCGGAATCTCACGCCGAAGGCGGTCGAGGAGACCGTGTCAGAACTTGCGGCAGCGCTCGCGCGGTCGCAGATCCTCATGCTGCCGGGCGGATTCAGCGGTGGTGATGAACCGGACGGAACGGGCAAATTCATCGCAGCAATGTTCCGCGCGCCCGCACTCACAGAGGCAGTGCAGCGTCTCCTGCACGATCAGGACGGGCTGATCCTCGGCATCTGCAACGGATTCCAAGCACTGCTGAAGCTCGGCCTCCTGCCGTATGGCAAGATCACCGATCTCGATGAGGATTCACCGACGCTCACCTACAACAACATCGGGCGTCATGTTTCCCAGACCGTGCGCGTGCGCGTTGCGTCGAACCTTTCGCCGTGGCTCTCGGGGGTGAGTGTTGGAGATACGCATACGATCGCTGTATCGCATGGCGAGGGGCGCTTCTACACCGACGCCAAGACCGTTGCGAACATGCGCATACGCGGGCAGATCGCAACCCAGTACGTCAACGATAAGGGTGAGCCGACGCTCGAACAGCCGTACAATCCGAACGGCTCCGTCAATGCCATCGAGGGCATCACCAGTCCTGACGGACGCATTTACGGGCGCATGGCGCACGCCGAGCGTATCGGAACGGATATCTGCAAGAATGTACCGGGCGAAATGAATCAGATGATCTTTGAATCCGGCGTGGCGTACTTTATTCGATAAGTTGATCCGGACAAGGAATTGGGGCTGTTGCACGAAGTTTTCTAGCTTCGTGCAACAACCCCTGATTTATTTTATCAATGACTCCTCGCTCAACTGCGCTCTGAGATTGTCCAGATACTCTGTGAGGCGCTCACGGCTGCCCTCGTGTGCGAGCTGCGCGATCACCGTCATGTGGTGGCTGAGGTCGTGGCGCATACGGCGTGAGCTGCGCCAGAGCGCGAGCATCGTATGATAGCGTGCCTCCTCGGATCGGCGGATCATCTGTTCGTGCATCTGCTTCGCGTGAAGTGCGTTGCCCTCCTCCGTATAGTGCGTGAGGAGATTTGATACGCGCAGGTATTGGACGAGAGCGAGCGGGAGCAGCAGCCGCGCGGCGATGATCGTCGGCTGCACCGATGTGCCCGACGGGTCAGCGGTGACAGCGAGCGCCACGAGGATCACCTCATATCCGCAGAGATAGATCCAGAGCCGTCGATCGTCTATGTGCAGCATCGGTGTGAGCAAATGGCGCATGGTGTGCAGTGCGGCGGGCAGGACGAGGAGAAACATCATGGGAACGAGAAGGCATTTCCACAGCCCCAGCGGCAGGCCTTCTCCGAAGAACTGCTCCGCCGCTGCTCCAAGCGTGCTCGCAAGCATCAGAAGAGGATAGACGAGCAGCGTGATCGAGAGTACGCGCAGGGGGCTGTCACGTATCACTGCCATCATATAGATGATGGCAAGCGGTCGGCAGAGGAGTGCCGTCAGCGTCATACTCTGCACGGAGGACATCTGAATGAGCTGCGTCAGCGCAAGCAGGAGGACATAGCCGATGATGATGTGTGACCGCGCAAAGCGCAGCCGATCGCGAAAGATATAGAAAATCAGAAGATCGAAGGGCGGGGCGCATACGAGCGTGTGCAGCAGCCGAATCTCGAAGTCACTCATGATGCGTCTGCACCTCCTCATCAGATGTACGCATGATGGCTGCCGTCAGTACAATCGACACGGCAAAGAGATCGTCCTCCGCCGCAATCTCCATCGTCCCATTGTACCGCGCAAGACTTGCGTGAATGCTCTCCATTCCCACACCCCGCTCGCTGTAGCCGCGCTTCGACGAGAGCAGATGATCCTCCGCATCGTAGCGCAGCTTTCCGTCAAAGCTGTTATCCACCGTCAGAAAGAGCGTGTCCGCCTGATGCACGAGCGCAAGCCGTAGAATGCGCGGCACATCACATGGAAGCTGCTCCAACGCCTCGGCAGCATTGTGGAGGAGATTGCCGAGGATCGCCGTCAGGTCGAGCGGATCGATCGGATTCTTCGTGCCGATGTCGATCCGGTACGCCGTCTGCACCTCCAGACGCTCAAAGAACGGCTGCCAATACCCGACCAGAATATTGACCGTCTCATTGGCGCAGACGGGGGCATAACGCGTATGAATCGCGGTCGCGGCGTTTCCCATCAGGCGTTCGATGCCTGCATGATCGCCCTTTGCCAGCAGTTCCTGTGCCATGTCAATCATATCCGCGAATTGTGTGCGAAAGGTGCGCGTGGTACGGTCGTTTTCCTCCATCCGCGCGGCATTTTGAAGTGTGATCTCCGCCATCTCCGTTTCCCGTGCGAGTTCCTCGTGCAACGTGCGTTGCCGCAGCCGTTCGTTCATGGCATAGAGCGCCAGTCCGACACAGAAGAATCCGCCGACTGCTCCGCTCAGACGAACAAAGAGAGCCGTATGCGTCCGCAGCTCATTGAACGGTGAGAGCAGAATCGTCAGCGCGAGAATGAGCACGCACAGCCACGCAAGCGGTGACCATACGGCATCAAAGGAATCGTCAGCGAGCAGAGGCGCGGCGATTGTGTGCCCATAGTACAGGAGCAGCGGAGTAACAACAGGGAGACAGGCAATCGTGCAAAGTCCGGAGAGAAGGAAGGGAATATCAAAGATCGGATAGGTATCCTCTATGGCGTAGATCACCGTCTGCATAGCGAACCAAAACAGCCCCGGGGGGATGAGGATGCAGATTTGCTTGGCAATCGGCACCCGCGTCATCACAAGCAGATAGAAGAAGATAAAGAAGAGAAACGGAAAAGCGATGCGCCGTGAAAAGACCGTTACAGCCTCAATCTGGATGATGGCCTCTATCCCGATGAATATGAGCAATCCCGCAATGATTGGCAGCGGAGAAAAACGCAAATAGCGGCGAAAGATATAGAGACGGATCAGATTGACGGGCAGAATGTGAACCGCCGTATACAGCAGCGTTACCAGTGGCACGGCAAGCGGATACGGCATGAGTTCGAGCATAGGAAATGCGTGCATGGGTTTCCTCCTATGACGAAAATCCTGCACGCAT
>CALALM010000309.1 GCA_937925565.1 uncultured Centipeda sp. | reverse complement strand
AGATGCTGTAAATCTTCGTGATCTCGATGGCTTCTTCCTTCGTCAGTTCCGGCAGGATCGAAGGCATCCGACGCGCAAGCATCGTCTTGCCCGAACCGGGCACGCCAACCATGAGGACATTGTGCCCTCCTGCCGCTGCAATCTCAAGCGCACGTTTCGCCTGATACTGTCCCTGCACGTCCGCAAAGTCATCGGTGAAAGCGGCGTCTTTTTGTGTTTCGATATGATTCGGTGTGACAGGAGTCAGCGTCTCCGTGCCTGTCAAATGACGCACAAGCTGCGCCAGATTCTCGACCGCATAGACCTTCAGTCCCTCAATGAGAAGTGCCTCGTCTGCATTGGACGGTGCAACGTAAAACTCTGTGAGACCATGTTCCCGCGCCGTGATTGCCATGGGGAGAATCCCGCTGATCGGACGGCAGTTTCCATCGAGAGAAAGCTCCGCCGAGAACAGTGCGCTCTGCACCGCCGCCTCCGGAACCATACCGTAGGATGCAAGGAGACCAACCGCAATCGGCAGATCAAGCCCCGAGCTGTCCTTTCGCACATCTGCAGGCGCAAGATTGACCGTTACTCGCTCCTGCCGTAGCTGAATGCCCGAGTTGCGAATCGCAGTGCGCACGCGCTCCTTCGACTCCTTCACCGACGTATCGGGAAGCCCGACTAGTTCAAACCCCGGCAGCCCCGGCGACACATCCACCTCAACGTCGATAATCCGTCCGTCAATCCCGAGGGTCGTCGCACCATAGGTCTTTGCAAACAACGGCCTTCCCTCCTACGTTTCAAATATATTAGCGAGCTATTAGTTGAGTTGATAAAAGGCTTATTGTGTGTGCTTGGAATATACATTGAACCACTTCCCATGAGTGCAATCCGATCGCACATCATCGATAGTTATAATATCAACTAATTTAAGTTCCATTATTCCATACAAATCTGTGAAAATGACCATTTCTTTCACCTGAAAAGGAGCACTGTGATTTTATCTGACGTTCCACAACTCCTTTTTCAGAGACATTTCCAGTAGCACTTAGTTTCTGCTGTTGCAACACGAAGAGCCCTCAAAGAGGAGACGCTCCGCTCGTTCAATAAACGCTCCCTTGATTTCATGATTAGAATGATGGCGAAAGTAGCTTGCAGTCATTCCGTCGAACGCTCTCTGCTTTATTTCACGTATCGCTTGCCGATGCTCATATAGAAACGTTGCAGCACGATTCACTTCGTAATATGTCCGATATTTCGTTTCTCTATCAAAAATGATCTTGCAGTAATCTTCGGACCAGTCTATTTTATATCGCCCAATGAGATACGCTCGACAAATGAGCTGATGCCATACCGTACTGGCTTCACCTTCTATATCAACAATCATCTTTCTACGATTTGGATGATTCCCGTCACATGAGCCTGCCGTGAAAACACAACAGGCGGATATAGCTTTGATGTATCTGGCTATGAAGGGATCAAGATATCCGACTTGAATTTTCCGACCATGTTTTCTCTGCCGAAAAAAATTCCATCCATAATCATTTGAAACAGACTCTGATCCGTATATTGGCCTATCATCAAAGACACGTTCAAACGCTGCTGTATCAGACTGTGGATTCAATATAATCATATCACCTTGAACGCTTCCACATCCAGTTTTCAATAATAACATATCTAGATATTTAATATCATCCGAGTGGGCATTATCGCTGAGACACAAGCCATCATCTGTGACTTCTACAAAGAAACCTCGCATTTTGATCAACTCGATCAAATACTCACATTCAGTAGAGCAATTTCGGCGTATTCGCTCAAAAAATTCCATTTTCTGCAAATGAATCACCTTCCACAACATGTCACTGTATTGGTCGAAGGAGGAAAACTATCCGAATTTAAAACGCATCTATCCCGAGGAGCGTCGCACCATAGGTCTTTGCAAACAACGATCTCCCCTCCTACATTTCAAATATAAGAAAATTATAACACAGGATAGAGAAGTTGCCTAATGATTCTTTGCAAGAAAAAAAGAGATTCCAAACTCCAAATAAGATGAATGGAATCTCTTTGTGTCCTTGGACATTATCCACCTACTGTAATCTCAATCCCCCCCTTGACTGCCCGTCCTCCTTGACCACAATGTGATCGAGCAGTCCGCCCATAACTCCTCGTCAAACTCAAGCTGCTCTCCGTTGATACCATATACCACTTGAATCATGCTCTCCAAGGTATTTCTCTTGCTCCCCTGCCAGCGCAAGCGCTGCAATGAGGAGTGACAACTTCTCATAAAGCGTCACACACATCACCTCCTCACATGGAGGAGAACCGACGGTTCGCCAGTCACTGAAACAATTATCACACAAGCCTCTCCACAACGCCAAAGGGAACTTCCCGGATATGTGCGAGATGATTCCTCGCTTCCTTGAGCAGGAGGAGCTCTTCTACATCCGCGGATGGGAGCTTGATTTCCCCGACCGCCGCCTTGTGCGAGAGCACGCCTATCTCGATCTCTTCGGGCACAAGATTCATGGTGCAAAGCGCGTCGCGACATTTTTCGATGTAGGCTTGACGCCGATCTTCGATAGCGGGGAACACGGTCTTGACCTGCGCCTTCCAGATCCGGCGCGTCAGATCTTCATAGAGCGCGTCGAGCGCGAAGGGGCTGCCGTCGCTTCGCGCTTCTTCCTCGGCGATCCGTTCGAGCGTCTCGCGCGGGCGGCGCAGGAAATCCATGCCGCGCCGGCTGCAGGCGGCGCACAGTTCCATATCCTCGGCGCAGACGGTCGCGGCGAGCGTAGCGAGGTAGGGCTTGAGGCGCCGCTGCCCGACGCTGTCTGCCGCCGCCAGCGTAGCGAAGGCGAAGCGGTCGAATTCGTTGACCTCATCGGAAAAGGCGTGATATACGATGCCCTTGCAGCCGCGTCCTACGCCGAAGTCCTCGGAGAAGGCGAGGAGGAACGAGGGTGTCGCCGCCCCCTTCTTCGCAAAGCCGTAATAGGCGTGGATGAATTCCGTCCACGCACGCGCCTTGGCCGCATCCTGAATATCGATCCACACGATCGCCTTGTGCAGCACGAGCCCTTCCGCCTCAGCGAGGAACTGCGCATGGGCTTTGCCCGCGCGGTAGGCGAGGCGCTTTTCCTCCATGCAGTAATGCTCAAGGAGGTAGGCGCCCGGCTCTTCGGCGGGGCAGGCGAGACGCTTCAGCGAACGGTCGGGCAGGAAGGCGATGCGCTCTTCGACGAGCACGGGAAGAAGTTCGCTCCATGGGACGTCTTTCCCCAACACAAGAACCATGCTCTTTTCCTCGCGAACCGCATCGACGATTTCCTGCACGTAGCGGGCGGCATTGGGGACGCTGCCCCACCAGATCCTTTCCATGTCAGTCCTCCATGTAGGCGAGAAGTTCATCCTCCAGATGCTCCTTGCTGCCCATGAGCTGGAAGAAGTTGTAGCGTGCGAAGAGGTAGCGTCCTCCTGCCGTCAGACGGAAGATGTTCAGTTCGCGCAGCTCTTCCATCAGGGCGTGCACGTTCTCAAGCGAAAGCATTTTCATCTTCTTGATGCCGTAGTCCTTCCCACGTTTAAGAAGATCCTCGGGCAGGCAGCCCTCGGAATTCTCCCCGTCGTGGTAGAGATCTGCCATGAGGATGGCGAGGATGTGATAATAGCAGTCCTCGTCAACGCGCAGGGTGATGTCGAACTTGTTGTAGATGTCCTGCATGAAATCGGCTTCCGCCAGAACCTTCTTGATGTGCTTCTCGTTGATCTCGTAGGGCGGCGTGTTTGCCTCCTCATATCCCGCATAGTCCTTCTTCATGGCTTCGAGCAGCTTGTAGCAGTAAAGCTGGATGAGTCCCGGGAAGTAATTTGTCGTTGCGAGGATCGTCGAGACGAGCGCCTGCTTCTCTTCAGAGAAGCGCAGTCCGAGGCACGCGAGCGGGACTTCGAGAAGCTCTCTTGCCTCCATGACGCTGAACGGGCGCACGGTGTACGACTTCAGATGCGCGAGGACGCTGTTCTTGCTCAGCGCCTCCTTATCGAAGCGCACGACATTCCGCAGACCGGCGATGACGAACTTGAAGCGCTCCTGTCCGATGGTCTGGATGTTCTTGAGCTCTTCGAAGGGGCGGTAATCGACCGCCTTGCAGCTCTCGATGAAGGCGTCAGCCTCATCAATGAGCAGCAGCAGGTAGGGAATCCGCTCGCTCGTTTCATCGAGGCGCAGGCGGATGACGCGCGCCAGTTCTGCCCAATCGCGCGTCTCGAAGTCCGCCGCGAGGATCTTGCTGTCGGCGAACTCGCGCGATATGCAGCGCCGCCTCCCCGACATCGCAGCTCTTGACATCGACCATCAGGGCGCGGCTGCCGTCACCCATGCGGTTGACCGTGTACTCCGCCATGCGCAGGAGCGCCGACTTTCCGAGCTGCCGGCCGCCGTAGACGATGTTCTCGCCCTGCGGATTGACGATCTTGTCGAGCGCTTCCTTGCGCCCCATGAACATCTCGGGCGGCATCGCGTTCGCCGCATT
>CALALM010000308.1 GCA_937925565.1 uncultured Centipeda sp. | reverse complement strand
GATGACGGCGTCGGCGTCCCGGGCGGCCTCACGCACGGCGTGGAGCATGTCGTGGACGATATCGGCGGCGGGGACAAGTTCAATGCGCAGGTCGGCACCCGCAGCACCTCCTTTGGCGCGCGCGCGGGTGTCGTTGCGGGCGCGGCGGGCATCGGTGTTGACGCCTACGCGGGGGAGAAGTTCAAGTTCTCCGCCGACGCCTACGACCCAAACGACGTCACACTGCGCCTGCGCGCCCAGTACCAGCTGAAGGGCGGCACCTACCTCTTCGGTGAGTGGAACGACGTGAACGACAGCAAACGCCGCGCGTTCTATACGGGCGTGCGGCAGGAGTTTTGATTTTAGCAACACAAACGGGGCTGTTGCACGAACGCCCCTATCGGCTCGCTACGCTCGCCACTTCCCCCGCTCTGGCGGGGGAAGCTAAGATGCCATAATTCTAGCCTTCCCCGTTTGACGGGGAAGGGGGACCGCGCAAGCGGTGGAAGGGGCACAAAGAAGGGGCGTTGTACGAAGTTTTAGCTTCGTGCAACAGCCCCCTTTTCATTTGGAGAGATTGCTTCGCACAATATGCGCCATATCCATCGGAAGAGGGGCTTCGATGGTGAGGTGTTCCCCCGTGCGCGGATGTGTGAGTGTGAGACGCGCCGAGTGGAGGGCGTGACGCGTGATTTTGTCCATGCTCCCTCCATAGAGATCGTCGCCGAGCAGGGGATGTCCCAGATGGGCGAGATGGACGCGAATCTGATGGGTGCGTCCTGTCTCGAGGCGCAGGCGCAGGAGGCTGTGTCTGTCGTCTGTCCGTTCTGTTCTGTAATGTGTGCGTGCGGGCTTCCCATCGGGGGAGACACAGCGCAGGATGATGCTCGGCAGAGCGCGTGCGATGGGTGCGTCGATCGTGCCCTCTGCGGGAGTGAGCGAACCCTCAATGAGTGCCAGATAGTCCCGCACGAGCGCATCCTGCTTTGCAATCTGATACTGCACTTCGGGGTGCTTCGCGATGAGCAGCAGTCCCGTCGTATTGCGGTCGAGGCGGTGGCAGGGGTGAAAGTCGAGTGGCGTGCCGCGCGCCGCGTAGAGTCCAAGGACTGCGTTGGCAACAGTTCCGTGTGCCTCCCTTGTCGTCGGATGAACGAGCTGTCCTGCGGGCTTGTCGATGATGAGGAGATCCACATCCTCGTAGACGATCGCAAGCGGCAACTGTTCGGGCGCAACGGAGGAGACGACAGGCAGTTCGTATGAGACCAGATCACCCGTATGCAGCATTGTCCGCGCGGCGACGGCAGTCGTACCGTTGACGGCGAACGTGCCGCTGTGCTTGATGCGTTTCCAAAGAGTTGAAGAAATTCCGCACACGCGCATCAGATACGCCTTTGCAGGGCACGCCTCGTCCTCCGGAAGCATAACGATGTGTTCCGTCATTCCTTTTGACTCTGACGGCGCAGTGCGAGGATGATGCGGAAGGAGATGGAGAGAATGATGGCAATGACCGTTGCAAGTGCCATGCCGCGCAGTGTGACCGTGCCGATCGTGAGGCTTGCGGTCGATACGCCGACACCCATGACGATGGAGGTCAGGAGGAGGGTCATCGGG
>CALALM010000307.1 GCA_937925565.1 uncultured Centipeda sp. | reverse complement strand
ACTTCCGCCTGCTCAACATGTACGAGATCGCGGGCGACGGCGCGGGCATCATGCCGGCGCCAATTGATCACAGAGGCAACAGTGCAAAATTTCCACAGCCCGAGTATGGCAAGCAGTTCGATCTCAGTGCCATCTGGGACGGGAAGTTCCTCGGCTCCGACAATCGCACGACGCTCACCTATTTCTGGCGCGATACGGATCGGATGCTGTATCTCTACCGCGCGGGTCTCAACTACAGTTCCTACTTCAACGATATGCGCGGCAAGGCACACGGCATCGAGCTGCAGACGAACTTCCACTGGAAGAAGTTTGATCTCGACATAGAAGGCACACATCTCCATATCAGCGCGCAGCGCAGGGATTCCTCTCCAGGCGTTGATCACTCCTGGTTAGAGGTGCGCCCGACCTATCAGCCCAAGTGGGAGGGCAACATCCGCCTGACCTATCGCCCGACGGAGAAATGGCTCTTCTTCGGTGAGACGCACTACGTCTCAAAGTACTACACGCATTATGCTATCCCACAGGTAAGAGACCCCGTGGAAAAGGAACTTGCCGGCAGACCGAGAGCAGCACTGAAGACGATCAATCTTGGGCTCAAGTGGTCACCGAAAAAGGATATGACGCTGACGCTCGGCTGCAACGACGTGTTTGATGCGGCATCCAGGCTGAAAGTGAACAGCGTGCAGCGCTACGGCAGCAATCCGGGCATGGTGAACATCGAGTATCCGCTGCAAGGACGCAGCTATTATATGACATTTCGCTACGAATTCTAAGGAGGAGAAGTTATGAAGACGTATTTTGGCAAACGGCAGCAGCTGCGTCTCTGCGCTCTTGTGATGGGCGGACTGCTCTACGGCGCGACGGCAAGCGCAGCGAACCTCGTCTCAACCGTTCCGTCGAACTACAGCAACAGCGAGATGGGAACGGTGACCGGCTCGCGCGTGACAACAGAGGTCGATGCGGCGCCCCAGCCCGGCGTGCTGAAGAACCTCAACCGCGATCCGGCGTCCTTTAATTTCCATCAAAATGGCAAGAGCATGCTGTTGATGCGACAGTATACATACAGCACGACAGAGTTGGAGGACAGTCTGCTCATCGATCCAAACTCCGCAGGAGCTGCGGCGACTGTAGCGAAAGGCCAGACAAGTGCCGTACCGAATATGCATGCGGCGGCAGCAAGTGATGAGCATATCTATATGACAGGGTATGACCTCGGGCAGATCGGTGTTGTACGTCAAAGAGGTACGCGATTGATGGAAAATACCAGCGCCGTTGTCAACCTAAAAAATGACATCAAACAGTACTGCGGTTACAACTTCAACGAAGCCTTCCAAAATATCGACGACAACAAATCCTATGTCGGTGATCCTGATAAGGCACAGGTACACGGTGAGGCACTGCTCGTTGATGGGAAGAATCTGTATGTGGCAACCTCCGTCAACCCGCTCGGCGGCTATGAGCCCTATGACGACGGTTTCCTCATGCAGTATGAGATACAGAGTGACGGCAGTCTGAAGTTCGGCAGCTATACGCGCATCAGCCGCAACATCGATCAGGGACGGCTCAACAAGTTCAACGACCAGATCCTCATCTCCTGTATCGGAGGCTATCAGCACTACGACGGGACCGGCAATAAGAGCTATACGGCCATCAATATCGCCAAGCTCGGTGAGGGCGGCAAGCTGGCAAGTACAGAGCAGCGTCGTGCCGTTCTCCCGAACAATGTCAAAGCTACGGGCGAGGATATGCGTGATCTGAAGGTGCTGCCGAACGGCACTGCCTACGTCATGACATACAACCTCAGCCCGACCGGCAGCCAGATCGATGCACATGTCTACCAGACGACCATATCTAATCTGCTCTCGGAGAATCCGGTCGACTGGACAGAGCTTGCTGTTACACATCAGGAAGAGGGTTGGTTCGGCAAACTCAATGCCGAATACTACACGAAGCGCCTCTGGCTTGAGCTGGGCGACACACTGCGTGTCTATACGGACGGTGACACCACAGAGAAATACAAGTGGCAGGCCACGGATTTCTCGAACAACAAGTCGTTCAACCGCTTCAACAAGGTCACAATGATTGATCCGGACTGGGTCTCCGGCAACATCGCCTCCGTTGTGATGACGCTTC
>CALALM010000306.1 GCA_937925565.1 uncultured Centipeda sp. | reverse complement strand
ATTTTACAAAGCTGAACAACGGGGTGCTCCGCGTCTGGGCGGAGATCCTGCGCCGTGCGCCGCATGCCCGACTCCTCCTCAAGAATGTTCATCCGCGCAAAGATACCCTGCGGCGGATGCAGGTGCGAGCTGAGCATGCAGGCATTGATCCCGCGCGCATGGAGCTGCGGCCGGGCACAAAGGATTATCTCCGCGACCATCTGGATGTGGACATCATCCTCGATACACACCCCTATCCTGGGGGGGGAACGACCTGTGAGGCGCTCTGCATGGGGCTGCCCGTTGTAACGATGGCGGGAACACGGCACGGAGCGCGGTTTGGTGCAAGCCTCCTGCACAATGTGGGACTGGGGGAGCTTGTCGCAGATGACGGTGACCGCTATGTGGAACGTGCCGTTGGGCTGGCGCATGATCCGGAACTGTTGACTGCGCTGCATGCGGCGATTCCGCGGATGATGAGGGCATCACCACTGATGGATGGTGCGGGCTACGTCCGTGCCGTGGAGGCGGCATATGAGATGATATGGGAGCGATACCTCAATGAAGAAGCGTAAGCAAAGCCGTGCAGAGCGCACGCGCAGAAAGCGTGCGCAGCGGGAAGAAAAACGACATGAGAAAGGGACGATGACGATGGCAGAGAAGAAGATTGTAACAGTCGAGCAGATTCGTAAGCATGTGGAGAAAAAGGAGTATGCGGGTGTAATCAACGCCTTTGCCGATATGATCGAACAGGGCAATCCTCCGGAGGAGTGCTATGGGGACGTTGCACGTGCCTATTTCGAGCTCGGCGACTACACGCGTGCGGCAGACTGGGTAACGAATACGCTTATACGCGATCCCGGGAATGTGGATGTACGTATCCTTCTGGGGCGGATCTGCCAGCGCGAAAAGCGTACCTCTGATGCACTGAAACTCTATGACAGCATTCTGCATGTGTATGGCGATACGCTCAGCGCCGCGCAGCGTACGGAGATCAGCCGGCTTGCGGGATTGGATGCACGCCTGAATCCAACGCAGACGCGCACGGAGTATCCGTACCTCGCCGCGCTCTTCGGGATGGGGGAGGCTCCGGCACCCCAAACGGCAGCTGCATCCACTCCCGCTGCGCCTGCTCCTGCCGCATCTGCACCGCGCACGGCTGTGCCGGCAGCTTCCTCCGGCATGAATGCGGAGCAGCAGGCAGAGGAGATCCTCGCCCGTGAGATCCGCCCCGCTGAAAAGGTTGCGGTGCTCAACTCCTTTGCGGGTGCTGCGTACGCAGCAGATGACTATGCGGGGGCGAAGACGTTTCTCATGGCTGCTCTGCGCCTCGATCCGGGCTGTGATGACACGCTGAAAAATATGGCGCTCCTCCTGCATGATATGGGCGAGCATGAGAAGGCGATTCAGGTGGCTGCAAAGATGCGGATGGCAGACTTTATGCTGCTGCGTATGCTGAAGTCATGAGTACGCTCACAATCGTCCTAACGGTGACGGAAGAGGGCGCATACCTGCGTGAGACTGCAGAGGCGGCACTCTCCTCTGCCGCCGCCTGCGGGATGGATGCCGCATTGGTCATTGCCTCGTCGGAGGCGGAGGAGAAAGCAGCACGGCAGAGTATTGCGGGCATACCGTATCGCTCTCTTTCCTTTGAAACGGGAAATCTTGCCGCATGGAATAACAGCGGTGCCAAGGGAGCAGCAGGAGAGCTGCTCCTTTTCATGCAGGAGGGGCTCATCCTCACACCGGAGGGGCTGCAGAAAATGGCAGAGACACTTCTGCTTGACACGCAGATTGCCGCCGTCGGTCCATTCTCCAATCGTACACAATTTTCGTGGCAGTATCTGAATGCAGAACAGCTGATGGCGGAGGGTACAGATGCGGCGCAGTGGGTGCAGGGGCATTTGAGCAGTCCCACGGAGAGCCTGTTCCTCGAGTATTTTGCCCTGCTTGTGCGGCGTTCTGCGTTTCAGCAGGTACATGGGTTCGATGAGGCGTTCGCGGGCGGCGGCGCCGATCTTGATCTTTCGTTTCGCCTCAAATACGAGGGGGCCTATCTGCTGCGCGCGCCTGTTTACTTTGTGCACAGAGGGGCGGAGAACTGTGATCTTTATGATCTGAGACGGTCGGCGGCACGCCCCCTTCTGTTGGAACGCTGGGGAATTGACATTGGCGTACCGGAAACGATCCTGCAAGAAACGCTTAGCAGTATTGTGTGGACAAAGAATATGCCGCTCATTCATGCGACTGCGCATTCAGCGCTCCTCAGGACACCGCTTGTCAGCATCATGATCCCGACGTATAACCGACCGGGGTACTTCCGTGAGACGCTTGAAAGTGCGCGGTCGCAGACCTATCCAAATATTGAGATCATTGTCTGTGATAATTCTACGGATGACCGAACCGAAGAACTGATGCGGGCGTATCGGGACGATGTGCGCGTGCGTTATATCCGGAATAAGGAGGCCCGGACAAAGGAAGAGAACTTTATGCCGTTCGAGCATCTGGTGCAGGGCGAGTTCCTGCAGTGGTGCATGGATGATGATATCCTTCTGCCGGATAAGATCACGCAGATGGTCGATGCCTTTCTCCTCGAACCGACTGCCACGCTCGTCACTTCGATACGTGGCATCATTGACAGAGATGGAGAATTCTTGGGGCAATGGAAGAATGCACCGTCCATTTATGGGTCATATGTATGCTTTGGCGGCGCGGCAATCGGTCATGCAATGCTTATGAATCACAGCAGTTTTTTGGGAGAACCCTCTGCCGTCCTCTTCCGACGAAGCGATCTGACCCATCACTATTGGCGGGCAGAGTCTCGCGGCTATCAGATTCTGTCGGATTGTGCCATGTGGCTGGAACTCCTCGAAAAAGGGGGAGCCGTTGTCTTTGCACAGCCACTCAGCCTCTTTCGTACGCACAGCGGACAGGAGCAGCGGCAGCCGGAGTCCTTGGTTCGCGCCGCAGTTGAATGGCGGCGCCTGATCGAGGAATATTGGCACAAACGCATTTTTTTGACCAAAGAAGAGGATTATCGGGCGGCGCTTACTGCCCTGAGGGAGTCTTGCAAGAGTGTCGTTGATCCCCTGCTTCCGCAAGTATCCCCCGCACTGCGCCGGGAATATGGGAGCGGGAAGCCCGCCATCCACATCCTCCTGATGAATCGGATCACGGAATGTGCAACCGTTCGCGTGGATGCGCCGCTCACACGACTTGCTGCGTGTGGTCATGTCTCCGTGGGCGGCTGCACGAGGGACGGGGACAGCATGTACCGTTTTGAGGAGATCGCCGCCCTGCATGATACGCTCATCTTCTTTCAGCGTGCCAATATCGCCCGCTCTGTACAGACGGAGCAGATCCTTGCGCGCGCCGGAGCGCAGGGGAATGTCCTCCTGCAAGAGATGGACGATCATCCGATGGTCTCCTCACAGGCGGTGCAGGATGACTATTTCCTCTTCCGTGCCGTCTCTGCCGTGCAGACTTCGACGAAGTATCTCGCGGATTTCCTGCGCGAGCTGAATCCCTACGTATATCTTTTCGAGAATCAGTTGGAAGTGCTGCCTGAACGGCGCAGCTATGATGTGCGGGCGGATCGCGTGACAATCTTCTTCGGTGCGCTCAACCGCCGAAAGGACTGGGAGCCACTGATACCCGCGATCAATAACGCGATCCGGCGACACGGCGACCGTCTGTACTTCCATGTGGTCTCGGATCACGAGTTCTATCAGGCTCTTGAAACGGCGGCAAAGGAGTTCACGGGCGGATTGCGGGACGGTGATATTGTCGCTCCGTATGAGCGCTATACGGCGGCGCTCCATGCCTCGGACATCGCGCTCCTGCCGCTGAATGATACGGAGTTCAACTGCGCCAAGTCCGATCTGAAGTTCATCGAGTCGGCGGGGCACGGTGCGGCGGTACTTGCATCCCCGACGGTCTATGCGGGGACGGTGCGTGACGGTGAGACGGGGATGATCTTCCGCAGCCCGAAGGAGTTCGCTGAGAAGCTCGACCTCCTCATCTGCCGTGCCGATCTCAGGCGTACGCTCGCGGAGAAGGCTTACCGCTATGTGGCGGAGCACCGCCTGCTCGATCAACATATCGACGACTATATCCATGCCTATCGCGAGATATTCGAGCGGAGGGAGGAACTCGAGAGCGCGCGCCTGCGACGCGTTGCAAAGATCTTTCCGGACCTCTGACCTTCATCGTAACAGGTGTCAAAGAACATAAATCCTTCTTTTTCGCGCTGTTTCATGATATCCCATTGACAGTAATACATACGGCTCTTATAATAAGAAGAAGCATACGTGCGAAACGGGAGAAAGCCTTTTTGCAGCGCTTTCTCCGGCAGTGAAAGGAGAGCCGACATGACGGGCAAAGTGAAATGGTTCAGCGCGGACAAAGGATATGGCTTCATCTCCCGCGCAGACGGCGATGATGTATTCGTCCATTTTTCCTCGATC
>CALALM010000305.1 GCA_937925565.1 uncultured Centipeda sp. | reverse complement strand
CAGGGAGTATAACAATTTTCCTATGCGCCCTCTCGGGTGGAAATCTCCTCGTGAGACTCTCTCTCTTTTTCTCTCTTGTGTAACATATGATTGACAAACCTACAGATACAGGAAAGAAGAAAACGGTAGACGCTTTTTCTTCATGAGAAGGAGATTTGAATAGATGAGGTGATTGAGTTTATGTCGATGTCACAGGAATTTGGCGGCAATTGGACTGAGGAGAAACTAAATATCTTCACCAGCTACCTGGATGCATACCTGATTGCGCTGCAGAACAAAAATTTTCAAAAGATATATATAGATGCTTTTGCAGGAACCGGAGAGATCAAGACCCGTGATGATGGTGGACGGCATCTTGTAGGCTCTGCTAAGCGTGCGCTGGCATCTAATAAGAAGTTCGATCACTACTACTTTATAGAAGCGGATTCTCGGAAGGCGCAAGAGCTTCAGAATATGATAAACATAGAGTTTCCGCAGATGAGGAGTATCATTACGATTTTTTGTGGCGACGCAAATGATAAACTTGCAGAAATTATCAGAGGTGTGGATTGGAGATATACTAGAGGCTTGCTGTTCTTGGATCCATACGCGACACAGCTAAATTGGTCGACGCTCGAAAATGTAGCACAGACAAAATCGATAGATGTATGGTATCTGTTCCCGTTTTCAGCACTTGAACGGATGTTACCCAAAAACGGAAAGTATGAGATGTGGGAGGACTGCATAGACCGATTGCTTGGAGATTCCGTATGGCGGGAGAAATTTTATAAGAAAGATCCCCAGATGACACTTTTCGATCTGCCTACAGATGACTCAGGTCAGAAAGATGGCAAGCGATTGGTTAAGGATGCAAATCCGGATCACATAAAGGATTACATCCTTTCCCGACTGGCTACGATCTTTCCATGTGTGTCTAAACATGCACGGATTTTCAGGAACAGTAAGAGGTCGCCGATGTTCCTATTTTGCTTTGCTGTTTCGAACGAGAGTAAGGCTGCACAAAAACTTGCCTTGAGGATAGCAAATCATATATTAAAGAACAAATAGGCGGGGGACGGAAACTGCTTGAAGACAATAGAACGAAAATCCATGCTTTATCAAACAGGGGTAGAGTATGGTGACTACACAATGAATCATGTCCATGGATGTGTACATGGGTGTCGATATCCGTGTTATGCATTCCTGTTGAAAAAGCGCTTCGGGCAGATCAAGGATTATGAGGACTGGCTTGAACCGGTGCTTGTTTCAAATACGCTTGCATTGCTCGATAAGGAAATTCCAAAGTTGAGGGATAAGATTCTCTCTGTCCAGCTTTGCTTTACCACAGATCCGTTTATGCAAGGATATCCAGAGGTGTCCCAGATGAGCATTGCGGCCATCCGAAAGCTAAATGAGGCTGGTATCAAATGCACGACTCTGACCAAAGGCGTACTACCTATAGAACTGGCGGAGCTTTCTCCAGAAAATGAACATGGAATCACACTGATCACTCTGGATGAGTCGTACCGAGAACAAATGGAACCGGGAGCAGTTTCCTGTGCAGATCGGCTGGCGGCATTGAAGGTACTTCACGATGCAAATTGTAAGACATGGGTAAGCATGGAGCCGTATCCAACACCGAACATGGTTGAGCAGGATCTGCATGACCTACTTGAGGCGGTATCTTTTGTCGACCGAATTGTTTTCGGGAGAACGAACTATAGCAAGGCAGCAAATTCCTACGAAGGACATAAGCATTTTTATAATGAGTGTGCGGCAGAAGTAGTTTCGTTTTGTCAGAAACATGGAATTGCTTATCATATTAAGAAAAAAACAATAACGGAGGAATGACGTGGCTTTATGGCTTTATCACTAGGCCGGATCTGGTAGATTGATAATTTGGTGTTGTGCGATATGGAGATGTAATGAGAATAGATTCTATTCAAAGAAAATAAGCCCATACGCACGGAGGTAAATCATGCCGCAGGAAATCGACAGAAAGCGAAAAGCGTCCAGTCCATACAGCGCAGTCATGACACGCGAGCAGTTCTTGTTTCACGAAACGCGAATCACGGCGAGATTACTGGATGAAGGACTTGAAAAGGATCAAATCATAAAGAAGATTTTTTCCGAAAATCTTTTTCAATATCCCACAGAAAAATCTGTTCACCGGATGGTTCTTACCTGCTTGCGACGCTTGGAGGCACTGTCCGATCAAACATTGATCACTGCCATAGCTGTTGAACCCGGTGATGTGGCAAGGCAAATATGTCTTTATGCCATGATGCGTCAATATCGCTTGGTATGGGATTTTATGCTCACGGTTATTGGCGAGAAATATCGTAAATTGGATCATTCCTTCAGCAAGAGGGATTTGCATGTGTTTTTCTTGTGGCTGCAGGAACAGGATGATTGGGTGGCTGCATGGAGCGATCAGACGATTGTAAAACTCAGGCAGGTGCTTATGAAGATTCTGGTGGAAAACGGGTACCTGAACAGCATTAAAGCGGAGAGATTGAATCCCGTGCTAATCAGTCCGATTTTGGAACGTGCGATACGAGAGTCCGGGCAGGAGATAGCTCTCCCGGCGTTCAACTGTCTGGAATAGGAATAGACTGATGAGCAAACTGAACGAACGCCTCGACGCCCTTCGACAGCTGGTGCAGAGCCAGGAGTTTCTCAACGGAAACGGGCTGTCAAACGAAGTCAATATTCGCATTTTTTGTTATGATCCCACAGAGGAAATGGCTGTCCGGCATTTTACGGAAAAATTGACGGAGGGTGTCGGTACGGGCTGCCGCATCATCGAATACAACCTTTACAAAGTATTCCTTGCCATCTGCGATGATAAACGCATCACGGATAAAATTCCCGATTTAGAAAATAAAAAGGGACATAAATTCATTTTGGAGCACATGGCGCGTATCGCAAACAATCTCGCCTTTATCGAAAAAATGAAGGCCGAGCCTCATAACGTCGGCGATGTCATTCTCATTACCGGCGTGGGGGAGGCGTTCCCCTTTATCCGTGTTCATGCGCTTTTGGATGCCATGCAGCCGCATTTTTTCGATGTGCCGATCCTAGTCATGTATCCGGGGACGTTTGACGGTCGTTATGTAAGATTGTTCGACAAGTTGACGCCCCATCCATATTACCGGGCTTTTAATGTTGTGTAGGGGATATGTCTCATGATTATTAAAAATATGTTCGCCGAGGACATTGACCGCAAAATCAACGGCGTAGTCAAAGTCGAGCAGGACGAAAGCGCCATTCTCGTGCAGGAGCTGGATGAATACGTCATCACAAAGGAACTGAAAAAACACTTTATCGCTTTTTTCAACAACTACGGCGAGTCCTTTGAAGAAAATATCTCCGAGATCGGCGTGTGGATTTCCGGCTTCTTTGGCAGCGGTAAATCCCACTTTTTGAAAATGCTCTCCTATCTCTTGGAGAACAAAGAAGTGCAGGGCGTAAGGACTGTCGAGCGTTTCCGCAGGAAATTTGAAGACGATCCTGCTGCATTCATGTCGATAGACAAGGTCACCCGTGGAGAAACGCACACCATTCTCTTTAATATCGACGTGCAAAGCTCCGGCAAAAAAGATGAAACAGCGGTTCTGCGTGTGTTTGCCAAGATGTTTTATAACTATCTGGGTTTTTACGGCGAGGACTTGAAGGTCGCCAAGTTGGAGCAGTTTATCGAAAAACAAGGAAAGACCGCCGAGTTCCGTAGGGTATTCGAGGAAAAGAACGGCGGATCGTGGCTGTCCTCCCGTGATTCCTTTGCTTTCTTTGAGGACGATGTAGTCAGCACGTTGACCGAAGTCCTCGGCATGAGTGAGAGTGCCGCCGAGAACTGGTTTAACGGCACGGAGACCGTGGACATTTCCATCGCTAGGCTTGTATCCGAGATCAAGGAATATGTGGTGGAGAGGCCCCGCGACTTCCGCCTGCTCTTTATGATCGACG
>CALALM010000304.1 GCA_937925565.1 uncultured Centipeda sp. | reverse complement strand
CGGACGAAAAAATCTACGCCAATCTGACGGACTTCATTTTATCAGCGATTCCCTAGAATAAAAGATTCCACCGTGTATATCGGTGGAATGTGAGATAAACTTAAATGGAAATAAGGATTTTTAAAGTTCCATCACGCCGTATGCGATGCGGCTGTACTTGCCGCCCATGATGGTATCAAAGCCGAGGCGGGCAAACTCCGCACTCCCGCAACGTTCCTTCATGACGACGCGGCAGCGGGCGACACGCCGCGCCTCGGCAATCGTCTCCTCCGTCAGCGCGCGCATATCCGCGAGCACGCGCAGCGCATTCATCCCCGCACTCTCGTGCAGGGGGCGGCGAAACATCGGGTCAAAGTATACGACATCGAAGCTTGCATCCTCTGCTGCGCACAGGAAGGTGAGTGCATCCGCATGGTGTACGCGAATGCGGCGCATCGCCGCGTGCATCTCGTAGTTGTCGCCCGTCGCGTGTGCGAGCCCGTCCGCGATCACCGCCGCAATCAGAGGGTTCGATTCGAGTGCCGTGACGGCCCCCCGCTCCCCGACGGCAAAGCTCTCGACAATCGCATCCGCCCCCGTGCCGAGGGTGCAGTCGAGGACGTGCATTCCCTCCGTAAGTCCAAGTGCACTGACGAGATGGTCGCCGTGCCCGAGCAGGAGGTTCTTCATGCGCAGATGTGCCATGCCCGGATGGAAGAACATCTCACCCTCCGCCGTCACGAGGGTGAGAAGTCCCTGCCGCGCAACGAGCACTGCATCCACATTGTACGTCTTGCGCAGTTCCTCAATCGAATCATTGCCGCGCAGAACGTTGGGAATGCCGAGCTCCTTTGCCGTGCGCGATGCAAGCGCGCGATTCGCCTCCGTGTACCGTGTCCCTCGCCGTACGGTCGTCACAATCGCGCTGATTTCTTCCTCGCCCGTCCTCATAGGTTGAATCCCGTGCGCTTGAACATTTTCGCAAGGTCATGCGTACCGAAGCGCAGGATCGTGGGACGCCCATGTGGACAGGTGAACGGGAACGGCGTGCGCCGCAGCTCATCGAGCAGGATCTCCATCTGCCGCACATTCAGCTCCTCGCCTGCCTTGATCGCGGCACGGCACGCCATCGTGGCAATCCCTGCCTGCCGCAGATTCGCAGGAGTCGCAGTGTGCAGATCGCCGAGCGACACAAGGATCTCGCGGATGGTGTCCTCTGCCTCATCGAGCGGAATGTCAGCAGGAGCCTCGGTCAGACGGTACTCACGTTCCCCTGCGGATTCCAGATGAAAACCAAGGCGATCGAACAGCTCTGCATTCTCGTCGATGTACTGCGCCTCACGCGCATCAAAGGAGAGAATTGCGTGCACAAGCATCTGTTGGGACGGGATTCCATCTGCCTGTGCCGAGAAGCGGTCGAAGAGGATACGCTCATGTGCCGCGTGCTGATCGACGATGTAGAGGTTTTGCGCACTTTGCGCAATGATATAGGTGAGGTCAACCTGCCCGATGGGAAGGAGATGCATCTCCATGCCCTGTTCCGCACGCAGTGGCGCGGCGTCGGGTACCGTCTGCGCGGCAAAAGCGGCGCGCTCCTCCGTACGTGCGGCGGCGGCAGCATCCTGCGCCGCGCGCAGGTCGACGCTCTGCCCGCGCCACTGCACCGCCTC
>CALALM010000303.1 GCA_937925565.1 uncultured Centipeda sp. | reverse complement strand
GGTTCGGCATCCACGCGAGCTCGGTATTCGACTGGTAGTAAAAGAAGGTCTGCCCGCCGCTTGTAAAGGCGCCGACCTCGCCGTAGGATGTCTTGGGCACGGGGAAGCTGTGCTCAAAGAGGATCTTCCTTCCCTGCCAAAGGGAGAAATTCTCCAACGGACCGAGCTGCATGAGGGTCGCCTTGATCTCGGTTTTGCCGATGCGATAGTAGGCGCGTCGGATATCATTCGCCCAATCCACATGGGTGGGCGTCAGGAGGGGCGCTGTATTCGCGGGCGGCGGCAGTGCGGCGGATGTGGAAACGGGCGCCGCGAGGAAAAGCGCCGGCGCAAGCAGTGCGATGAGAATGCGGTATACGTTCATGCAATATTCCCCCTCATTTTAATAATGGTTTATTATAGCACAGAGGCGCGAAAAGGGGAAGGATGAGATTCAAAGAGCTGCCGCGATGAAGCGGCAGCTCCGCTCTGAACTGTTTTTGTCAGAATCTGTAGTTGCTCTTGAGCCAGAAGGTGCGTCCCGGTTCGGTGATGTGGCCGCCGGCGGGGATGCCGAGGGAGGCGATTGCCGCCTCGCTGTAGTTGACGAACTCGGCGTAGGTCTTGTTGAAGAGGTTGTCCACACCGAGGGAGAACGTCAGGTTCTCGTCGGGACGGTAGGCGAGGCTAAGGGAGAAGATGCCAAAGCCGCCCGTCGGGCCGTAGTCCGTGCCCGTGACGCTGCCGTAGCCCTTGTGGAAGCGGTTCTGGCGGCTGACAAGCCGCCAGACGGCGTTCGTCTCCAGCTTCTTGTGGCTGTATTTCGCCGTGAGCGTCGCCTCGAGCGGGGCGATCTGCGGGAGCGCTGTATTGTTCGTGCGGTCGTCGCCGCGCGTGTAGGCGAGCGATGCGCCGAGCGTCCAGCGCGGGGAGACGATGCGCGTGTACTCCGCCTCAAATCCGTAGAGACGCGCGTCCACATTGGCATAGGGGGTGCGTGCCGTGGGACCCATGCCGATCTGCGGCTTGCGCAGGATGAAGTCGTCAATGTGCGCGTAGTAAAGGGAGAGGTTTGCGTTCGTCTTTTCGCTCGTGTAGACCCAGCCGAGGTCGAGCTGCGTGTTCTTCTCTGTGGCGGGACGCGTCGCGGAGGGCGAGGCGGTCTGTCCGTTCACGCGGTTGCTGTATGCTGCCCATGTGTGGTACGCCTCCCAGTAGTCGGCGGGGCGCTCTGCGTGTCCGAGGCCGACGTAGAACGTGAGCGGCTGCTTCTTTGCGGTGTTCTCCCAGCGAATGAAGCCGCTGACCGCATGATCGCTCGCACTGCCGGGGACGAGGCTGCGTGTGAGCATCCCCATCGGATTGCGGAACAGGGCGTTGTGATAGTCTGTTTCCGTCCGGTCGTAGCGCAGCCCCGTGAACAGACTGCTGCGTTCCGTGAGATCGCGGCTGTACTCAAGGAAGATGCCGAAACTGTTGATGTCCATATCGTTGTTGAACGAGCCCTTCCGCCGCTTGTGCGCCTCGGCAAAGCTGTGTGCGTCGCGGCGCAGGTCAATGCCGACGGCGGCGCTCGTCTGCGGTGAGAATCGCAGGTCAAAGGCGGCACGGACACCGTACTGTTCGCGCTTGACCTCCGTTCCCATCATCCCGCCGGGGCGGAACGTGTAGTTGTCCATGATGTGATCGATTGTATCGTTGTTGAAATTCAGTGTGAACTTCTCCACGACAGGCGAGAGATGAGCGCGCTCGAACTTGACGGCGCAGCTGTCGCGGTCGAACTGGCTGCCGTCCATCATGCCGTGCGCGTACTTTGCCCAACCGCGGCTGCGGTCGTAGGAGACCTCGAAGAGGGTATCGGGGTCGGGGGTGAGTCCGACGATGCCCGTGAGGCTGTGCCGGCTGTAGCCCGAGTGGATGCGGTGACCGTTGCCGTCCGCGTAGTCGCGCGCATAGCTGCGCGTCTGGATGATGCGCGCGTAGCCCTTTATATCGCCCGCCGCGACATCGGTCAGCTCGTCAAGGCGGTGGTTCGACGCGCCGAGGACAGAGACGCTGCCGCGCACGCCGGGCTTTTCAAAGCGCTCCGTCTCGCGCTCGAAGATGACGCTGCCCGCGACGCTCGCACCGTAGCGGACACTCTGCGGGCCCTTGTTCACGATGATGCGGCTGAACGTCTCGGGGAACGCATAGGTCGATGTGGGATCCATGCGGTTCGGACAGCCGCCCGACATCATGCCGCCGTTCATATCCATCACCATGCGCGAGCCGCCCATGCCGCGCATCATCGGGTCGCCGCCGAGCCCGCCCTTGCGGACGACGGAGAAGCCGGGGATGGTCTTGAGGTAGCCCGCGCCGTCGGCGGCGGGGATGGGCTGACGCGGCCGCTGCGGATCGGTGGAGAGGGTGAGCGGCGTTGCCACGCGGTAGCCCGTGACGATGACCTCATCGAGGGTGAATACGTACATCCCGTCGGCAGCAAGGCTGCTCGTCATACCCTGCATATCTGTCGTACTGCTGTGCGTATCGGTCATGGTCTGAGCTGCATAGGCGTGCGCTCCAAAACATGCTGTGCTGAGCGTAATGCCGAGCAGGGCAAGACGGCGGGGGAATCGGGTCATTTTGGATACCTCCTACAGAGAAGAGAATGAGACTTATTATACAATAGATAACGGAATGATAACATGATTCTGATAGATAAATCAAATAAAAATATTTAATGAGAATGGACTGTGAAAAAGATTCGGCGAAATGAAAGAGGCTGCTCTGCGAAGAACGTTTTGTCATTGCAGAGCAGCCCGCTGCTTGTGTATGCTTGAAGGGAAGGATGCCGCACTCAATGATGGAAGAGGCGGATGTGGGTCATCGCCATTGCGATGCCGTATTTGTCACAGGTCGCGATGACGTTGTCGTCGCGGATGGAGCCGCCGCTCTGCGCGATGTAGGAAACGCCGCTCTGGTGTGCGCGTTCAACGTTGTCGCCGAACGGGAAGAACGCGTCCGAGCCGAGCGCAACCCCCTTGATCGTCGCGAGATACGCACGCTTCTCCGCACGCGTAAAGGGGGCGGGTTTTGCCGTAAAGAGACGCTGCCAGTCGCTGACGAGCAGGGCGTAGTCATCCTCATCGCCCGCCGCAAAAACGTCGATGGCGTTGTCGCGGTCGGGGCGACGCACATCATCGCGGAAGGGGAGCGCGAGCGCCTGCGGGCTCTGACGCAGCTGCCAGATGTCCGCCTTGTTCCCCGCGAGGCGTGTGCAGTGGACGCGCGACTGCTGCCCCGCGCCGACACCAATCGCTTGTCCATCCATTGTATAGCAGACAGAGTTGGACTGCGTATACTTCAGCGTGATAAGCGCGAGCAGAAGGTCGCGCTTTGCCGCGTCGGGGATATCCTTGTTCGCCGTCGGGCGATCCGTGAGGCAGTCCTCCGTAATCTGCACGTCGTTGCGCTGCTGCTCGAACGTGACGCCGTACACGTCCTTGCGCTCAAGCGCGGGCGGCGCGTAGCTCTCATCCATCTGGAGGATGAGATAGCTGCCCTTGCGTTTGCCCCTCAGGATTTTGAGCGCTTTGTCGGTGTAGCCGGGGGCGATGATGCCGTCGGACACCTCGCCGCGCAGGAACTCCGCGAGACTCTCATCGCACACATCGGAAACGGCGGCAAAGTCGCCGTAGGAGCTCATGCGGTCGGCACCGCGCGCACGCACATAGGCACACGCCACGGGTGAGAGGTCACGCCCCTCGGCGGCACAGGCACGCGCAAGCGTGCCGCTGAGCGGGAGACCCAGCGCCGCACCTGCCGGGCTGACGTGTTTGAAGGACGCGGCGGCGGGCAGTCCCGACATCGCGCGCAGTTCGCGCACGAGCTGCCAGCTGTTCAGCGCGTCGAGCAGGTTGATGTAGCCGGGGCGTCCGTTCAGGACGGTGAAGGGCAGCCCGCCCTCGGCGTAGACGCGCGCGGGCGTCTGGTTCGGGTTGCAGCCGTATTTCAGTGCGATTTCGTTCATTGTAAGCGCTCCTTTTCTCTCGGGGAGTTTGTGATGATGTTATTATAGCGGTGCACGCGGCGATTTTCAACTGCGCGGAAACGATTTGACCCATTCTGCGTAAGTAATTGCGAAAATACTGTATTTTTCCGCGAATAAGAGTTATAATGGAAAAGAATAGAGAGGGGGGTGCGCATGATACCGCGTCTGGGTCATATTGCATTCTTGAATGTGCTGCCGCTCACGTATGCGCTCGCGCATGGGGCGGCACAGGGGCTGGACATCCTGCGTGCGACGCCTGCGCAGCTGAACGGGCGGCTCGAGGCGAAGAACCTGGATGTGTCGGGGGTCTCGTCGATCACGTATGCGCGCCATGCGGATGATCTCGTTCTCCTGCCGGATGTTTGCATTGCCTCGGACGGCGATGTACGGAGCGTGCTGCTCGTCAGCCGCGTGCCCGCCGAGGAGATCGGAGCGCAGCGCGTCCTGCTCTCGGATAAGTCGGCGTCCTCGCACGCCCTCCTCAAGATCATCCTGCGCCGCGTGTATGATGCCGCGCCGCAGTACGAAACGCGGGCACTCACACCGGAGGATCCCGTGCCGGAGGGGGCGGCAGGCGCCCTTTTCATCGGGGATGACGCACTGGAACTCTACCATCACCCGCCCGACGGGATCTACATCTACGATCTCGCGCGGGAGTGGAAGCAAATGACGGGCGCGCGCATGGTGTTCGGCATCTGGGCGGCGGCGCGCACGTTTGCGGCGGCACATCCGGCGGAGATGGAGATGGTGCATGGACGGATCGCGGCGGCGTTCGAGTGCTGGGACGCGGTGAAGGATGCGGCGATCACGGAGGTGCTGGCGCATGACGGGCGCTTCACGCGTGCGCAGCTGACGGAGTACCTCGGCAGCGCGGTTGTTTGGCAGCTGGACGAGGCGACGCTTGCGGGGCTCAGACTCTTTTACCGATATGCTGCGGAGGACGGGCTGATTGCGCGTGCGCCCGCGATTGTGCTTGCACGCGTTTGACGTGAATCCCGCTTTATAGTAAAATATTCCTGTCCATAGCCCGTTTGTGCGCACCATATGGCGCAGGATAGAGAGAGGAAGGGAGCGCGATCATGATGCAGGTAGGGAAATTTCTTTCGGCAGCGCAAAAGCTCATGCGAAGGGCAAGGCGGCATAGGGAACTGTGGCGTTTCCGCAGTTCGCTTGCGGTGGGGACGGCGCTTGCCGTGACCGCACCGCTTGTTCTGCACGCGCCCGCAGAGGCGGCGCATATCCTCGTGAAGGAGGGGATGCGCGGTGCGGCGGTGGCGCACGTGCAGGAGCTTCTCATCGCGGGCGGCTATCTTGAGGGGGCGGCGGACGGTGTTGCGGGTCCCCTGACGCGCGCGGCGATTGAGCGCTGTCAGACCGCACATGGGCTCACGGTGGACGGCGTCTGTGGCGAGGCAACGTATCTGGTGCTCTCGGGCGGGGAGGAATATGACCCCGTCGCACTCGGGATTGCCGAGGAGCGGGGGGAACATGAGGTGAGCCGCGGCGTTGGGCGCGCGGTCTACGTGTCCGCGACGGCGTACAGCGCGCATGACCCCGGCAACGGTAACCGCACGGCGACGGGGACACCCGTACGGCGCGGCGTGATTGCGGTCGATCCGTCGGTCATCCCGCTTGGCACACACGTCTTTATCCCGGGCTATGGTGAGGCGGTTGCGGAGGATATCGGCGGTGCAATTCATGGCTATCGCATTGACATTGCATTTGATACGCATGCAGAGGCGCTGATGTTTGGGCGACAGGATCTTGAAATCTTTATCATGGAGTAGTACGGCGGGATATGAAGTTATCGACGGAGCGGGCAAATGAATGGATCCGCTATGCAGCGGCGGCGGGAGCGTATTTCCTGACGCTCGTCGCGTGCTATATCAATATGGGGCAGGACATGGGCGCGGCGTATTTTCTTCCCGCGCTCGTTCCTGTGCTTGGCATCCTCATGCTCATGCAGTACGGGACGGGCGTTCCGTTCTTTTCGTGCGGCATGGTCGGGGCGATGGTGCCGGGGCTGCTCTGGTGTCTGACCTTTCCGCTCCTCTATACGTGGACGTATGCGCGGGACTGGTACTGCTCGCTGATTTTCTTTGACTTTCTGATTGGGACGGCACATATCCTCGTGCTCGCAGCGCTCGGCGGCGTCCTCTTTCACCTCGGGTACCAACGGCTGACGGCGGCGCTGCTCGCCGTGCTCGGCTTCCTCATGTCGCTCATCCCGCTCATGCAGATCGCCTATTATATGACGGTCTGGCACGCACTGAGTCCCGCGTCCCTCATGGCGCTCTACCTCACAAACTGGCACGAGGCGGGGGACTACATCGAGTCGACGGTGGGCGTTTTGCCCGCACTGTTTGTTGTTTTTCTCCTGCTGCTCTTTGTCTATCTATCGTATCGCAGCTATCTCGTGTTTGCACGACGTATCTACCCGAACGCGGAGGGCTCGCGGATGGGCAGCCTCGTCCTCGTCATGTGCGTTGCGGCGGGTGTGCATATCGCCCTCATCCCGGAGAGCTCGATCGCGGGACTCTATAAGGACGTAACGACCTATGTTGAGGAGACGCAGTCGTATGGACTGAATCAGGACGAGAGATATGCGTCGCTCATCATTGATATGGAGAATACACTTGCTGCGCGTGCGCCGGGGACGGTGATCTTCGTCATCGGGGAGTCGGCATCACGCAACTATATGCACTACTATACGCCGTCGTTCCCGTATGAAAATACGCCGTGGATGGAGCAGATGGCGGCGGAGCGCGACGGCTTCCTCGTCTACCGCAATACATACTCCTCGTGGACGCAGACGGTGCCCGTGCTCGAACGCGCACTCACGGAGAAGAGTCAGTACAACGACAAGGAGTTTTTCGAGTCGGCCTCCCTGCTCGATGTGGCGAAAAAGATCGGCTATCATACGTACTGGTTCAGCAACCAGGGGCGCTACGGGCAGTTCGACAGTGCGATCACGATGGTCGCAAAGACGGCGGATGTGGCGGAGTGGACGGACGACTCGTACACCTTTACGACAAAGTTTGACGAGAGCCTGCTCCCGTACCTCACACGCATTGACCCGAACGTGAACAACTTCATCGTGCTGCATCTGATGGGCAGCCATATCTACTACAACAACCGCTATCCCGACGAGTGGGCGAAGTTCGTCGCCGCAGACGGAGAGTCCGCGATGACGAGCGCACCGTCCTATGCGAACAGCATTCTCTATACCGATCACATTCTTGCGGAGATCTTTTCCTATGCGGAGAAGAACCTGAACCTCCGCGCGATGGTTTATTTCTCCGATCACGGAGAGAATCTCAAGATCTCGCACAATCCCGACGTGTTCAGCTTCGATATGGTGCGCATCCCATTCTTCATCTATCTCTCGCCGGAGTACCGCGCGGCGCTGCCGCAGCGGGCGGCGACCCTTGCCGCACGGAAGGACGCGTATTTTACGAACGATATGATGTATGATACCGTCTGCGGACTCCTCGGCGCTCCGTCGAACCGCTACGACCCGCGGCAGGATTTCTCGAGTCCCTCCTACGGATTCACGCGCGAGACGCTGACGACGATGTTCGGCAACCACGCGCTGACGGAGGACACGACGGATGATGTCGTGGACGTACATGGAGAAGCGGCGCAAAGCCCCTAAGCGGATCTTAACGTGCGGTATGCCCCGGCGGATTCCTTAAGAAGTCCGTCGGTATTTGAGCATACAAGCACGTGATCGTATGCGTAACGAGGCGTTCGCGTGGAGCTTGCGGCTAACTAAAGATGTGATTTCATACGTTCAAGAGGAGGATCCATCATGCACTTCTACTGTGAGCGCTGCAAAAAGGAATATCCCGTCGCAACGCACGCCTACGCGTGTGAATGCGGTGGGCTTTTTCGTCTGTATCAGAGCGCAATGGACGCGGAGGATCGCCATGAGGCGGTGACGCTCGGCGAGATCGAGACGCCTCTTTTGCCGCTCGTCGTCGACGGCTGCAGATACTACTTCAAGATGGAGGATCGCCAGCCGACTGGATCGTTCAAGGATCGCGGGGCAAAGCGCCTCATCGGCGAACTTCTCCACCTCGGCATCGACCACGTCGCCGTGGACTCGGCAGGCAACGCGGGCGCGGCGGTTGCGGCATACGCGGCGGCGGCGGGCATGGCGTGCAGGGTCTACGTGCCCGACGACATCTCCGGTGAGCGCGTGAGGCAGATCACGGCGTACGGCGCGGAGGTCGTGCGCGTGCCGAACGGGCGGATGAACGCGAGCAGCACCCTGCGTGCGGAGCTCGGCAGCGACTACTATGCCTCCCACGTCTACAACCCACTCTTCGCCGACGGCATCAAGAGCATGGCGCAGGAGATCTATCACCAGCTGAACGATAGCGTACCCGACTACATTTTCGTTCCGATCGGCAACGGATCGCTCCTCCTCGGACTCTATCAGGGCTTTGCCGAGATCGGTCGCCTGCCGCATTTCGTCGGCGTGCAGAGCACGAAATGCGCGCCGGTTGTCGAGGCGTTCCATGATCTGCCCGAGACCCCGCACAAGAACACTATCGCGGAGACCATTCGCGTGAGCGCACCGCCGCGCATGGAGGATATCCTGAAAGCCTTGCGCCGCAGCGGCGGCGATGCCGTTGCTGTCGAGGACAGCGACATCCTCAAGGCGGCAAAGGCACTCAATCGCCGCGGTATCTATGCCGAGCTCACGGCGGCGGCGGGGCTTGCGGGTGCGCGCTCCTTTTTCGCGGACGGCATGCCCGACAACTATCGCGTCATCATCCCCGTGCCCGGCAGCGGGCTGAAGCGGTAGCCTATGCTGCACGCGATCATCGACATCGGCTCGAACACCATCCGCATGGCGGTCTATCAGATCGAGGGGCGGACGTTCGACCTACTCCTCAAGCGCAAGCACACCGTCGGACTCGCGGGCTACCTTGATAAGGGGCGGCTTGTGCGCGAGGGCATCGAAAAGACCGTCAAGATCCTGCGCGGGTTTACGGATTTTATCGAAACATTCGGCATCGCACACGTCCATGCCTTTACGACGGCGGCATTGCGCTCCGCGACGAACAGTCGCGCCGCCGTGGAGGAGATCACGCGCCGCACGGGGGTTCCTATCCGCGTCATCAGCGGCGATGAGGAGGCGGCATACGACTTCATCGGTGCGACGCAGAGCATCGCACACGCAGACGGCATCATGGCGGACATCGGCGGCGGCAGCACCGAGATCATTCACTATATCGGTCACGAAATGCGGGGGCGTTGGAGCCTGCCCCTCGGCTCGCTCGCGATGACCAAAGCGCACGTTGCGGGGCTGCTCCCGACGCCCGATGAGTGCGCGGCGATCCGCGCGGCAGTCGAGGCGGTTTTGGAGGATGCGTTCGATGTACGTGCGCTGCGCGCCCGTCACATGGTCGGCATGGGTGGGGTACTCAGTAGTGCGAGCCGCATGCACCGCCTCCTTTATCCCGATGAAACGCCACGGCTCCTGCGCACGGTGCATCTGCCCGCGATGATTGACCTGTTCGGCAGCGGGAGGAAACTCAGCGAGCGTGATACTGCCATCCTCCTGCGTTCCGCCCCCGACCGCCTCCACAATATCGTCCCCGGCATGATCATCGCCTCCGTCCTCGCTGAGACGTTCGATGCAGAGGATATCCTCTACAGCGACTCGGGCGTTAGAGAAGGGTATATATGGAAGGAGATTATCGGCTGTGATAGGGGACAATAAATCGCGTGCATGTTATTTGTAAAATTGATCGTACGATCTATTCTGTCGTAAATCCTCATATTGTGACGGATGAAGTTATTATAACGGATACGCAAATTGCGCATGTGAAAGAGCGTCATCCGCAGGATTATGAGCGATATGCGGCGTATATTCCGCATATGCTCATGCAGCCGGATTATATTCTGGAGGCTAATCATCCGCATACGGCATTTGTACTCAAGACATTTGAGGTGGATGACGTTCGCTTTCAACTGATTTTCGGCTTGTGACATCTGTTGATCCACAAGGGTATTCCAATTCGGTTATTACATTTCTAAAAATCAGTGAGAAGAAATGGAATAAATATTTACGGAATAAAAAAGTGCTTTACAGCCGTATAGACACTGACGTATAATAAAAGTAAGGATAGAGATTCTTTGAGGTGGTAAATTTCGTGTCAACCACACGCCGCTGGTATGGACAGGGGAAACCCGAGAGATGCAGGGGAATGGCACGCCTGCCAAAGAATCTCGCCAAGAGGACGCCCTTCGGGGCGTCTTTTTCTGTCTGATACATTTATCCGTAAATGTATCACTTGCCGCGCACCTCTTGCCAAATGTCTCCACCGCCGCAGCGGGAGAGACGCCTTGAGCGTGGGAATGGAACCGAGGAAGGGAAGGAAAATGATATGGACTTTGAAGAGATACTGGAGCGGCGGCGGAGCATCCGCTTCAGTCGCCGCTGTTGCGTCCGCGCGTTGCACTCGACGATATTGTGCTCAAACGTTGTTGATTTTGGAAAGGAATATTCACATGACAGAGAAAAGCAAGAACCCCGCACCCGACCGCGCCGAGTGGAAC
>CALALM010000302.1 GCA_937925565.1 uncultured Centipeda sp. | reverse complement strand
CCGTACTCTCCTCCGCCGACGCGATGAGATTGTAGTACATGATGACCCTCGTTTCTTTAGTGACTGCGGCTCTCTATCGTTACCAATATGCTACATAATTCGCTATATCGGAATCTTTGTCCTTCCTCTTCATCATATTCAATGCATAAAAAGAGAGCCGGATCGCTCCGGCTCTCTCAAGTATGCGTCCGCAAACACATACCCCAATTCGTATGTCTATTATACTACCAACAAAGAAAATATGCAAGCTAAATATATCCTTTCAACAACATCATTCGCGCTGATAAATCTTGGTGAATCACTCTCGCCGCGACAGCTGCATCTACGGATTTCACATAGTCCTCTGTAATTTTCTCAAACTCTCTGATAAAGGCTTTAATCTCTGTTTTTGACACATGCAGGATTTTTAGATAATAACACACGAGAATGAAATAGTCACCAAACGTCCTAAAATTCACATAGGGCAGCCCTATCTCCTGTCTCAAGCACTGTTTCACGGCTCTATTGGGATCAACACTGCGAAACCGTGTATCAAAGACTACGGCATTGTGAGCGATCGCATTTCTCAGATCCTTCAGCATGTAAATATACTTATAGACAAGCTGACGATCCGTGTCACAAGCTAAATTGAATCCAATCCTCCGAGAAATATCATCTCGTACATCATACGTCAAACACGACAAAAGAAATCCAAAATCTCCCATCGTCATGATTTCAAAAAGAGCCCAGACAGGAACGCCCGTATGATTTGCATTGTCATAGAAATGCGTGACTTTGGGATTGCGCCTATGATATTCCTTAGCCAGAGCCGATTGAATCGAGTTTTGTAAATTCAGTTTCGCTTGTTGCAGCTTCCGCTTCTTTTCAGCATCAGCACCAGTCGGCGCATTGTGATAGCCACTGACCACTCTGTCGTACATTGCTTGGATGCTCTCCGATCTCGCATGTGCGAGAATCGCCTCTATTGCAATGTTCTTGACAGCTGTTTCAATAAACATTACCTTTCCATACATCAAAGCCTTTAGCGCCGAATCATATCGAATCGTCGCATAGATCTCACTGTATGACGTAAACGGCAGACGATTACCTGTACCTGCATGGCGAAAAAACCGATAGCCTTTGTAGCCATGAAAATATCCCGTGTTAATGAGTTGACGTTTTTGCGTACCGCCTGAAATCGCTATTCCATTCTCTCTAAGATGTCGCATCAAACCATCCGTGGTTTTATAGCTCATAAGAACCTCCTGTCGTATGTTATGTATCTATTATAGCAAATATACGTTCTTATAACAAGCTTTATTGAAGTTCCCTGCATTAATTCATCATCGTCCCCTCCTTGATATGATACTGTATACTTTCCCTCCTACAAAAATCTATAACCTCTAGTGCCTTTTCATGAAAGAAATGTTTATATCCCTCGTATCCACTTACAGCCTTACTATAGTT
>CALALM010000301.1 GCA_937925565.1 uncultured Centipeda sp. | reverse complement strand
CCTGCAGCAGACCCTTGGACCGCAATTGATATATATCCGCAGCTTACTTCATGATTTTGAGATGATCTGCGTCCGCATCTTTATTTCCCTGCAGCGCATCCCATGCGTCATTGACACGCTCTACAAACGCAGCTCGAATATCCTTGTTCTCACCAAGACCATGCAGATACGTATTCACCTTAAAGCCCTGGCTCTGAAGAATGTTCTTATGCGAATCCGGCTCATCGCCCGCCATATCATTGTTCGCATGATCGCCCGCGACCATCATAATCGGCATGAGCGTCACCATTTTGACATTTGCCTTTTTGAGCTTCGGGATGACATCCTCGAGACTCGGCCAGCCCTCAACCGTATAGACGTATACGTTCTTATAGCCGAGTGCATCGAGCTTTGCCTGAATCACAGAGTAATATGCATTGGAAACATGCGGCGTTCCATGTGCCATGAGGAGCAGAGCGTCATTCTTGTCGAGCTCCGGGAACTGACTGGAAACGGCCTTGATGAACTCCGTCACGTCATCCGCCTGCTCCTCCTGCCCCTGCCAGTACATCAGGGACGTGCCGCACGTCATCGTCTTGAACTGATCTTTATACTCGTTGTACACAGCCTTGACATAGGAATACTCCATGCCCGGGATGACATCGAGCGAGACGAGCGCCACGCGCGAATAGCCATCCGCCTTGAGCTGTGCAAGCGCCTCCTCGGGGGTCGGGTACTTCACCCCCTCATTCTTTGCAATGCGGTCGATGATGATATGGGAGGTAAACGCCGTCACAACCTTCACTTCCGGATACGCTGCCTGAATATCGCGCACCGTCGCCTCGATCGTCTTCTCGCGCGTCTCCTTAAACGTCGTTCCGAAGCTCGCCACGACAATGGCATCCTTGTTCGTCAGATTTTGAAGCTGCGGATTCTCATACTTCAGGACGCCGATTTCCGATGCCTCCATGAGCGCCGGCGTTGCCGTCTTCACCTCGGGGTTCAGCTCATACGCAGCCTCTGCGGGGCTGTACGAAAAGCCCAGAACTGCCGAGCAGGCGAGTGACGCGACCAGCATTTTCTTCCAATTCTTCATGCGGATTCCTCCTAAAATAATGAAAAATAAAGGCTTTCCTGCCGCAACAAGAAAACCCATGATCCTGATACAGGACATGAATCCCCTTCCCGTCGCTCGCAGGTCTGTGCCTATGGCACGCGGTGGATTGTCAAACAGGCAGTTCTCCTGGCTCGGTTCATCGCTCTCCTGCGCCTTCCCAAGAGGCTCTTTCTCCCAGTGGCATCGTTGCAGGTTTGCTCCCCTCACAGTGGCGGGACCGCGCCGGCTCATCCGGCTTCTCTATTAAGCATGCGCAAATGCGCTGCACCTATTTCCCCTTCATTCAGTTATAAGACTATACATAGAATACATCGTTACGCATTCATTGTCAATCGTTTCATGCGCTTATTTGGATGTGTCTGTTTCTACACGGGAGCGCCACAGTCCCTTCTCAGCCGTAGAGGGAGCAGCAGCCTCTTCGACAAAGGCAGAAACCGCATCGTAGTTTGCGCGAACACCGGACTCCGTATTCCGATACGTCACGGCATTCGCCCGATCCACACCAATCGCACCTGCCTCCTCTGCCGCGTCGATGTTCGCGCCGAGGTAGACGAAGTCCCACCCCGCCTTTTCCTGCTTGTCCGAGATCATCTGCTTGACCTTTGGCTTCGTGAACTCCGTGCTCGCATTCTCCATTCCGTCCGTAATGATGACGAAGATCACCTTTGTTCCCTTCGTCTTGACGACAGGTTCACGCTCCACATTCAAAATCGTACTGCCAACAGCATCGAGCAGTGCCGTCGTGCCTCCCACCTCGTATTCCTTATCCGTCAGCGGCTTCACTGCACCGATGTTCCGGCTCTCATAGAGCAC
The DNA here is from genome assembly GCA_937925565.1 of uncultured Centipeda sp. Taxonomy (GTDB): domain Bacteria; phylum Bacillota; class Negativicutes; order Selenomonadales; family Selenomonadaceae; genus Centipeda. The sequence continues at coordinate 6,023 of CALALM010000301.1, read as the reverse complement.
GTCCGTCTTATCGTTAAAGAGGACGGTCGTCACGCGCACGGGAACGTCGAGCGCCTTCTGCTTCTCGATCATAGAGTTGAATCCGCCGATTGTGTCGGACTCCAGTCCCTGCATCGAACCGCTCTTATCGAGGATGAGCACGAGCTCGATGCGTTCCGGCTTCTCCGCAGTCCTCGCGACATCCTCCGCCTGTGCCACAGCGACAGCGGTGAACATCATGCACATGAGGCAGACAAGCGCGGCGCAATAAATTTTCTTCCACATGATAGAGCCTCCTCTTTCAATGACAACGAAATAATATTCTTTGCTCAGAGTATATCAGCTTCAAAAAGTTTTTTCTATTTATTTTTTGATTGTAAAAGTGAATAAAAAAGAGGAGCCGACCGCTCCCCCTATTCTTCTTCCGGCGTATGTACGCTGCGATTGATCGTCGTGAGTCCGCGATAGACCGTGCCGATGTCAAGTTCATCCCCACGCGATTCCATATATTTTTCCAGCTTGCGCTTTACGCGCTGGAGGGCATTGTCGATGGATTTCACCTGACGGTGCAGGTCGACGGCAATCTCCTGATACGACTTGCCGTCGAGATAGCTCATGAGCACGCGCCACTCGAGATCGCTCAGAATCTCCTCCATCTTTTGCTCGATGTCAACGAATTCCTCACGGCTGATGACAAGCTCCTCCGGATCGCTGATACGCGCCCCCGAGAGGACGTCAAGCAGAGTACGGTCGGAGTCCTCATCATAGATGGGTTTGTTGAGCGAGACATAGGAGTTCAGCGGGATATGCTTCTGCCGTGTCGCTGTTTTGATCGCCGTGATGATCTGACGTGTCACACAGAGCTCGGCAAAAGCACGGAAGGACGAGAGTTTATCCTCGCGATAGTCGCGAATGGCCTTGAAGAAGCCGATCATGCCCTCCTGCACAATATCCTCGCGATCGGCGCCGATGAGGAAGTAGGAGCGTGCTTTGGAGCGCACGAAATTACGATACTTATTGATGAGGTAATCCAGAGCCTCATCCCCGTCACAGGAGCGGATATGTGCAAGCAGTTCCTCGTCGCTGCAACCATCATAGATGCTGTTCTCTGCAGTCACCTCATCCGGCTCATCCTCATCCGTATCGAGTTCATCCGCCTCCAGTTCATCCGGTACCGTCGGATCCTCATCCAGTATAGACTTTTGCTTATCGTCATAAAACATCATACGATTGCTCCGTCACTTTTTCTCTATCTCTCTCAAGGAATTCTTCTACGACGTTCCCACATACGGGAACGCCCCCGCAAATGTTCCAATTTCATTATACCTCTATTGTAAAACCGCCGTCAAGAGACAAAAAGAGAGCCGCAGTTTATCGCTGCGGCTCTTTCCGCTTTATAACGTTATACACGCTCCCGAATGATGACCTTCTCCTCCGCGTCCGTATCACGAAGCCGTACGGATACATCCTCAAGTGCTGCCGTGGGGACATTCTTGCCGACGTAGTCCGCGCGGATGGGCAGTTCCCTGTGCCCACGGTCGATGAGGACGGCGAGCTGGATCATGCGCGGGCGCCCGATATCGAGGAGGGCGTTCATCGCCGCGCGGACCGTACGCCCCGTATAGAGCACATCGTCCACAAGCACGATGGTCTTGCCCGTGATATCGACCGGCATCTCCGTCGGATGCACGATGGGTTGATAGGAGAGTTCGTTAAGATCATCACGATAGAGCGTGATATCAAGCACACCGCGCGGCAAATCGCACTGTTCGATCCGCGCAATCTCGTTAGCAATGCGCGCAGCAATCGTTACGCCACGCGTGCGAATACCGACGAGTACCAGATTGTCCGTCCCCTTGTTCTTCTCGACAATCTCGTGCGATATACGCATGAGTGCGCGCCGAATACCGTCATCGTCCATGAGGACTGCCTTTTCCTTAAACTGTGTCATCTGATCATCTCCTTATCTGCCGCGTTGCAATGTGCGCAGAATCTCCTCCATATCGGCGGGGAGCGGGGCGGGGAACACCATTTCTTCCGTCGTACGCGGATGTGTAAGAGAGAGCATCAGCGAGTGCAATGCCTGCCCCGCGATGGCAAAAGGATTCTTCTTCGCCGTGTACTTCGTGTCGCCGACGAGCGGATGTCCGATGCTCGTCATATGGACGCGAATCTGATGCGTGCGCCCCGTCTCGAGACGACACGCGACATAGGTATAGTCACCGAAGCGCTCCAAGACCTCGAAATGCGTGGTCGCAGGCTTGCCGCTGTCGCGCACAATCGCCATCTTCTTGCGGTCGGTCGGATGGCGTCCGATGTCCCCCGTAATGATGCCTGCGCGCGGAACAATATTGCCGTGTACGATGGCACGGTATGCACGCTGCGCCTCCTTGTCCCGAATCTGACGGGCGAGGTAGTGGTGCGCCATATCGTTTTTCGCTGCAACCATAACCCCCGAGGTATCCTTGTCGAGGCGGTGCACAATCCCGGGACGCAGCGCACCGTTGATCCCCGAGAGATCATGACAGTGGTAGAGCAGCGCGTTGACCAGCGTCCCTGTATAGACGCCCGCCGCAGGGTGAACCACCATGCCGCGCCGCTTGTTGATGACGATGATATCCGCATCCTCATAGAGAATGTCAAGCGGTATATTCTCCGGTTCGATGGAGACTTCCTCCACAGACGGCATCGTACAGACAATCTCTTCCCCACCGCGCAGCTTATAGTTCGCCTTGCGCACCGTACCGTCCACCGTGACCTGACCGGACGCAAGGAGGCGCTGTGCATAGCTGCGCGAGACATCCGGAATATTCCGCACAAGAAAGACATCCAGACGCTCCCCTGCAAGCTCCGCGATGAATGTCATGCTCATGAGCGAATCTCCTTTTTCTGCACAAAGAGTGCCCAAAGCACGGCAGCTGTCCCGATGACAATGGCAATATCCGCAACATTGAACACGGGCCACACGCGGAAATCGAAGAAGTCCACCACATAGCCGAGGCGGATGCGGTCGATCAGATTGCTCACAGCTCCCGCTGCAAGGGCGACACTTCCATAGTGAATGAGGCTACCGCTGCGGCGCAGACGTTCATAGAACACGAGAAAGGCAAAGGAAAATACGAAGGCCGTTATGAGGAAGAGCCACTGCTGGTCGCGAAAGATGCCAAATGCAGCGCCCGGATTGAGGACGAATGTGATATGAAAAAACGGGGGAACGACGGGAATGCTCTCCCCCGGCAGCATCGTCAACTCCACATAATATTTCATCAACCGGTCGATCAGCAGAATACCGAAAAAAGAAAATGCGGCTTTCACGCGTCCGCTCATCGCTCTCAAAGGTCCTCCCCGTCCTGCCTTTTCCCGACCGGCTCAGCGTTTGCCTTCTTTTCGGCTGCCACGTCGGGCATCTCGGCAATCGCGTCGTTAATGAGCGCAAGCTCTGCCTGTACATTGCTCTTCATGCGGCGTAGGAACTGATGCTTCTCGCGCACGAGGCGCTCGTACTCAGCGACCACGGCACGCACCTTGTCTGCGGCGTCGTCCATCTGCGCCTTTGCCTGAAGCGTCGCCTCCTGCCGCAGGTTCTGCGCCTCCTTCGCCGCAGTCTCAATCATTTGATCCGCATTGCGCTTGGCATTTGCCGTGACTTCCTCGGCAGTTTTCTGCGCGACGATCAGTGTCTCGCGCATACTCTGCTCCATGCGGCGGAAATCCTCGATCGTCTCCCGTGCATGTGTCAGTTCAATACATATACGATCCCGCTCATCAATGACTTCGGCATACGCCTGCATGACCTCGTTCAGAAAATCGTTGACCTCAGCCTCATCAAATCCGCGAAAGCTCCTGCCAAATTCCTTCGCGTGTATATCCATCGGTGTCAGCACTGTGCTCCCGCCCTTCCTTAAAAAAATCGGTTCAGTACGATGACCGTGCGCCCCTTCTTCGTCTGTCCGCGCACCTCGGTCACCTCAACGCGCCCGCGTCCGCGCATGGAGAGCACATCGCCCGCCTTGATCATCTTGGACGCGCTGCCCGCACTCTGCCAGTTGAGCTTTACCTTGTCCGCCGCAATGTCGTCTGCCGCACGGCTGCGCGAGATGCCGAACCCCGCCGCCACAACGGAGTCCAGACGAAGCGATGCGACCGTCGCGCGAATCTCCTTCGTCCGCTCTTCACGCGGTGTGATCTCTGCCACATCACCGGGCTGTACCTCGACTCCGACCGCACCGATCATCGTCAGATTTTGGATGAGAAAATCGGCAATCTTCGCGTCGCAGATAATCTTCGCCGTATCCGGCGCAGGCAGAATGTCCCCGATCAGCTCACGTTCAATGCCGAGTCCCATGACCGCGCCGAGCACGTCGCGATGCGTCAGGCGTGCGAACTGCCCGTTCCACCCCGCCTCCACACAGGCAATCGCAAATCCGTCCGGCGTCCCCGCGAAATCCCGATGACGCAGCATAGCGCGCTGACGCTCTGCCCCCACATAGCCACCGTCAAAGTCAAGCAGCAAACCGTCATAGCTCGCACGAATCGTCTCCGCAATCTCCTGCCCGTAAGGATCGAGAAATGAACTGACGCGAAACCTCGACGTCTTCATGACCGCCTCTGCGAGATCGAGCAGACGGACTGCCGTCCCCTCCCCTTCCGTACCGCGATAAAAGCGAAGAATTCGTTCCTTCTGTTCTGCTGCCATGTCCCCAATACTCCATTCAATCAGTGCTTTCCAAGTTCCTTCGAGCGTTCCGTTGCCGCAAGAACGGCCTCTATCAGTCCCGAACGCACTCCTGCGTGCTCGAGAACGCGCAGTCCTGCAGCGGTGGTACCCGCCGGACTTGTCACCACAGCCCGCAGATCGGCAGGGGAGCTCTTTGATACGAGCATCATCTGCGCCGCCCCAAGTATGGTCTGTGCGGCAAGCACGGATGCCGTCTCCCGCTTCAGCCCTGCGGCAACCCCTCCCTCAACGAGCGCCTCCAACATGAGGAACGCATACGCAGGACCACTGCCCGAAAGCCCCGTCACGGCGTCGAGTTCACCCTCATGCACCTCCACCGTCCGTCCCGCAGAGCCGAGCAGAAGCTCTGCGAGCTCGCATTCTGCCACCCCCGCATGCGTGCCGCACGCAAAGGCGGACATGCCCGCCCCCACGGCAAGCGGTGTATTCGGCATCGCACGAACAACGGGATGATTCGGATACGACGCCTCGATCTCTTCGATCGTCAGTCCCGCAACAATCGAGAGGACGAGCGCATCTGCGCGGAGAAGCGGCGCTGTCTCCCGCATCGCAGCCGCAGCGACGCCGGGCTTAACCGCAAGAATGAGCGCAGCAATACGGGGCAGAAAAGCCTCTGCCCCCACTTGTGCACGCACCGCATATTTTTGGGTGAGCTGGTCGCAGCGCATCGCCTTGTGCTCTGATACGTTAATATGGGATGCGGGAATGGTGCCGCACGCCGTCAGTCCCGCAATCAGAGCCTCTGCCATCGCACCGCCGCCGATGATGCCGATCTGAATGTCATCACGCATAGTACATTACCTATTCAAAAAGGACATATCCCCCCCGAGTCGGTGCTCCTCCTCGGAATAACTGACGTTGACATTGCTCGGTGCACATAGGATGACGTTGTTGCTGATCTTCTTGATATCACCGTTCAAGGCATACGTCGTCCCGCTGACAAAGTCGATGATCCGATTCGCCACGCTCTTCTCCGTATTTTCAAAGTTGAGCACCACGGGCTTTTTCTTTTGGAGATTGATCGCCACCTGCTGGGCATCGTCAAAGGACTGCGGCTCGATGACCACAACATTCATGCGATACGCCGCGACCACATTATCGATCGGGGTGCCCCCGGCGCTGCCTGAGGGCGCAGAGAAGTCCGGAAATGCAGAGAGATTTGCTCCCGTCCTCGTATGGCGCGCACGTGTACTGATCTCGGTCACGGGCGCTCCTTTTCTCTCCTTCTCCTCTTCCTGCACCTCATTTTCCTCCACGTCATCCTCCGGGGTAATGCCGAATATTTTTTTAATGATACTCACTGATC
>CALALM010000300.1 GCA_937925565.1 uncultured Centipeda sp. | reverse complement strand
GAGGCAAACCGGACGCAGAGTGGTGCTCTGTGGAGGATTTGCCGACGAAAAGCGGGCAAAAAAGATACGCCAAGATGATGGTGCTGAATTTATCAGTGGTTCCTAAAATAGTACAAACAAAAACCCCCGCAGACTAGAATCTTCGATCTAATCTACGGGGGTTACTTTATTTTTTCTGTTGATATTACTTCTTCATCTCTGCATTCTTCTCAAGAATGAGGTTGAAGAGTTCGGAGCCTGCCGGAATCTCCGTGAAGTGCGTGATCGTCTTCTCAATGCCGTTCTCCTTGATGTAGTTCTGCACCTCGACTGCCTCGGGATCATCCGCGAAGTCGAAATGGAGGGCGGCGGCGATGACGGTTGCCAGCGCCTCAGGCTTTCTGCCGCGCGCCATGAGATGCACTGCCGGGGAGACGAGACGATCCTTTGCGCCGAGCTTGCGCTTCGGCCCGCGTGCGACGCGCGTCACAGCGTCGGAGAGGTGCGGGTTCTTAAACCGCTCCTCCGCTGTGCGGATGTATGCCGCGTGCTTCTCACGGTCAAATCCGTACTTCTCGATGAGCAGTTCGCTCGTCTCCGCCCAGACGCGGCGAACGAATGCGACGGTCTCCTCGTCCTTCATCGCCATTGCAATGTCCTCAATGCCTTTCAGATACGCCATGTACGCAATCGAGGCATGTCCCGTGTTGACGGAGAAAAGTTTGCGCTCGATGTAGGCTTCGAGATTGTCCACCCACGTCAGCCCCTCGATCTGCGGCTCTGCGCCGACCACGCCCTTGCGGTCGACATCCCATTCGCAGAACGGCTCGACCTTCACGAGCAGGGGATCCTCGTTGTGCTGGATGGGTACGATGCGATCGACAGCAGCGTCGGGGAAGCCGATGCAGCGCGTGACTTTCTCCTTCACATCGTCTGCAAGGTGCTCGTAGACAAAGTTCTTGAGAACGGTCGAGCCGCCGACCATATTCTCGCACGCGATGATGTTCAGCGGTGTCGCGTTCTTCTCGACGCGGCGCGCAACCCCCTTTGCAATATTCGGCGCAATAAACTTCAAGATGTTTGGTCCGATGGCGGTGGTCACGATATCTGCCGTGACAAATGCATCCAGCAGTTCATCGAGGTTCACATTGCTGTTGATCGCCTTGACATGCTCGACGTGAATGGTCTTCGGATCGCTGCCGACCACCTCGATGTCATAGGAGCGGCGCGCATTGATCTCGTCAACCAGTGTCTCCACAACATCGACAAATGTAACCTCATAGCCCGAACGCACGAGGAGTTCCCCGATAAAGCCGCGACCGATGTTGCCGCCGCCGAAATGGATTGCCTGTTTCATGGAAATCTCCTTTCAGGTTTTTTAATCTGCCTTCGTAAAGACTTCGTACAGCTGCTCGGCGCTCTTGGTCTTGAAGAGTTCTTCGAGCTGTTCATCCGTATAGTCGCCGACCATGGTCGCGATGTTGGCGAGGATGGCGAGGTGGTCGTTGCCGACGCCCGCGATGCCGATGACGAGATGTGCCGTTTCATCGCCGAACTTCACACCCTCGGGATACTGGCAGACGACGATGCCCGTCTTCTTGATCGTATCCTTGACGGCGTTCTCACCGTGCGGGATCGCAATCCCCTTGCCGATGTAGGTCGAGAGATCCTGCTCACGATTCAGCATGCCCTGCACATAGCCCTCGTCGACGTAGCCGCTCGCCACGAGCATCCTGCCCGCCGCCGTGATTGCTGCCTCGCGGCTGACGGTGGGAAGTCCGACCCGAACGTTTTCTTTCAGCAGGACACCCGCGCCGACCGTTTCGCCTGCCTCTGCCTCTGCGTCAGATGCCGGAGTGCCTGCTTCGACTGCTGCCTCTTTCAGACGTGTCGTGACGATCTCATAGACATTGTTCTGCGTGAAGTCGCGCACCCAGATGTGCTCTGCCTGCGGCGAGTCCGCAAGCGCACGCTCGGCGAGTTTTTCATGCGAGATGACGAGCTGTGCCTCGCTCGGGATTGCCCCGATGGCGCAGTTCGTGACGGAGATATCCGTATAGCCGTCCTTCTTGAGCTTCTTGCGCAGTGCCGCTGCACCGAGGGCGGACGAGCCCATGCCCGCGTCGCAGGCGTAGACGATGACCTTCAGATCCTTGCCTGCAACCTTCTTCTCTGCGGGGAGGTCCTTGCCTCGATTCTTCATGTCCGCCATGCTCTCGCGTGCGGATTCGAGCGAATCCTCATCGACATCCTTCGACATCTTGATAAAGACGGAGGCAACCGCGCAGGAAACTGCCGTTGCAACGGCGAACGCCGAGAGGTTTGCAAAGAGTGCCGAGCCGTTCGGCGTCATGGCAATGATCGCAAAGATCGAGCCCGGGGAGGACGGTGCAATCAGACCGCCGCCGAGGAGACCGAGCGTAAAGACACCGGACATGCCGCCCGCGATCGCTGCAACGATGAGTGTCGGCTTCATGAGGATGTACGGGAAGTAGATTTCGTGAATACCGCCGAGGACGTGAATGATCATCGCGCCGGGCGAGGACGACTTCGCCATGCCCTTACCGAAGAGCCAGTACGCAAGCAGAATG
>CALALM010000299.1 GCA_937925565.1 uncultured Centipeda sp. | reverse complement strand
TGCTCCTGCGCTACGCCCTCCATGAGGAGGCGGCGGCGGACGCGGTCGAGGCTGCGGTGGATGCGGCACTTGCGGACGGCAAGCGCACGGCGGACATCTACATCGAGGGAAGCGGCTGCACGAAGGTCGGCACAGCGGAAATGACCGATGCTGTGCTTGCTCATTTGTAAGGAACGCCTTGATCACATCAACGAAAACAGGGCTGTTGCACGAAGTTTTTTAGCTTCGTGCAACAGCCCTATTTTACTGCGCCTCTTTTGTGTATATACCTCCACCACACAAAGAGCGCGAGGACGAGCAGGAGACCGCCCACTGTGGGGAAGAGATAGTGCATGCCGAGATAGGTCGCGACCGCGCCGCCGAGCAGCGGCCCTGTGAAGCCGCCGACTTGCTGTGCGGCGAAGAGCATGCCGAACACGCTGCCCTTCAGCCGTGCGGGGGTATGCTGCGCAATCACGGCGTTCAGCGAGGGCTGTACGCCGGCGAGGAAGAGTCCTACGCCGAACTGCATGACAGCGAACGGTACAAGTGTATCGGGAATCCCCTGCAGTGTAAGCATTATGCCGGCGCAGGACATCGCGAGACACATTGCCGTAAAGTAGCTGCGCCGCGTCCCGAGTATGCCCCAGAGAGGTGCGGCGACCGCGCCTGCAATCCCGCCGAGCGAGAAGACAACACCCGCGACGAGCACGATGTTCTCCATATCGCCCGCGAGATATTTAATATAGGTCGTGAGAACGGGCATCAGGACGAATGTCACCATCTGCGCAAGCGTGCTCACAATCATCATCGTACGCAGGATGGGAATGTGCCAGAGGTGCCACGGGCTTTTTTCCTCTGCTGTGAGCGGCGCGGCATCTGTTGGGATTGGCGGCTCCTTGATGATGAAGGTGAACGCGAGGAAGTTGATGAAGAGCGCCAGCCCGCCGATGTAGAAGCTTGTGCGCATGCCGAACGCCTCTGCGAGCACGCCGCCGAGCAGGGGGCCGACGACGCCGCCCGCCGTCAGTGTGCCCTGCAGTATGCCGAGGGAGAAGCCAAGGCGTTCACGCGGCGCGTAGAGCGTCATAATCGCGAGATCCATCGGCCAGAGCCCGGAGGCAAAGCCTTGAAAGAGACGGACAATCACAAGCTGCTCGGGCGAGGTGACGATGCCGCCGAGGAGATAACTGATCGAGATGAGCAGGCTTGCGCGCATCGCCATGAGCCGCTTCCCCTTGCGGTCGGCGATGCGCCCCCAGATCGGCGCCATCACCGCCGAGACGAGGAACGTCACGGAGAATGCCAGCCCCGCCCAGAGATTCACGGCGGTGTCATCTACGCCCAGTTCAATGGTCAGATACATTGGCAGGAACGGAATAATCATCGTATAGCTTGCGGACATGAAGAGCACGTTGCACGTCAGCAGCGCGAGAATAACTTTCCAATTCATGTGCAATCTCCCTTTCCCATAAAACCCCGCCTCTATTCTATCACGTTTTTGAGAAAAGAAAACGGGTGAGGCGTAGGACAATTTACCTAAACGTTGATTTTCTGAAAACTTTGTGCTATGATAAGCGAACGCGAAAAATTTCATGCAGAAACGCGCGCCCTTCGGGCAGCGCCACAAAACACCGCAACACCGTCTGCCGCGCGTCATTTACGGCAGATTTTTTGAAAGTAAGGATTGCTCATGAAACACATCGTCGTAGACCTGGAGATGAATCCCGTTGCCAAGGAACACCGGGATATCCGCAGAAAACTCAACGGGGAGATCATCGAGATCGGCGCCGTGCGCCTGAATGAGAACTTTGAGCAGGAGGACGAGTTCCAGTGCTACGTCTGTCCCGAGTACGGGATGGTGAAGAAGCACATCACCGAGCTCACGGGCATCACGCAGGAGAAAGTCGCGGGGCGCCCCGTATTTGCCGAGAGCTTTCATTCGTTCGTCAATTGGATCGGCGAATCAGAGACGAAGATCTACTCGTGGAGCATGTCGGACATCAAGCAGCTGCGCAAAGAGTGTCGTCTGAAGCTGCCCGCATTCGATGTGAGCTGGCTCGATACGCGCTGGGTCGATCTGCAGCAGGCATTCGATGATCGTTTGGGGCTGCACAACAGCCTTGCTTTGAAGCATGCGCTCGGTGCGATGGGACGCAGCTTCGAGGGGAGTCAGCACTCCGCACTCGCCGACGCGCTCAACACGAGCGCCGTCCTCGCGCTCATGCAAGACGACGCGAAGTTTCGTGAGACCATGCGCCCCGTCCTTGAGATCCTGGAGCCAAGTGAAGGACTCTCCGACTCCATCGGCGAACTCTTCCCAGACCTGGAAAAGCTGAAAAAGAAACTGTAATGAGCAGAGCGCCCGCGAAGAAATTCGGTGGTGCTCTTTTTGTATGCACAACAAAAAGCCGCCCACATATGGGCGGCTCACATTTCAAATTGGTGGAGATGAGGAGAATCGAACTCCTGTCCGAAGATAATATTACATGGATTTCTCC
>CALALM010000298.1 GCA_937925565.1 uncultured Centipeda sp. | reverse complement strand
TCAGTCATCTTATTTGCAAAGTACGCAAGCCATCGTTCCATCTTCGTGGATTCACGAATGCTTTTCTTTGGTTTGCGCTCATATTTCGGCAGCTCGATAAAATACAGCTCCATATCGTTGTTCAGGCGATCGCCATTTTCGATATTGTAGATACTATACATTGCAACAGGGTCTTCCTGCGGCAGCATTTCAAATGCAAGAAGATTGATGGTGATGGCAGGGCGCAGAATATCGTAGTCTCCGCCGTGCGTCAATGAAAGCATATAAAGGCGTGACCAGTAGAACAGCGTTCGCCGCTGCATATTCTGCTGATTGACCACCTGTACTTCGACATCGACCAATTCCCCCGTATCGAGCGCACAGACAATATCGAGGCGTGACATCTTCCCCTCGTCGCTGTCGGGCAGCATCTCCGACTGTCGAAACGTGATGTCCTTTATCTCGTGTCCGAGTGATTCTTCCAGAACCGCATTGAGAAAATCAATCGTAATCCGCTTGCGCTCTTCCTTTCCAAAGATAAATTTGAACGCTACATCATTCATTGGATTGAACGTCCGTTCATCCAAGTTCCTAAAAAACGGCTTCTGCTCAATCATCCCGCACCGCCCTTCCTGCTGTTTTACACTTTCTTCTATTTTATCAGACATCGGGCGTTTCTTCCAGTGGGATTCGTCGCAGACAAAAGAAAAACCTTCTCTGCACGCATTCGGCAGAGGAGGTTTTATCATCACTATGTGTTCGTCAGTCTCGTCCGAGCTTGTCGCGCAGGATGACATCGTGTGCGCCGCCCTCGACGATACTGGTCGAGGAGACGAGTGTGAGCTTCGCCTTGTCGCGGAACTCGGGGAGACTGAGTGCGCCGCAGTTGCACATGGTCGAGCGGATTTTGGAAAGCGTCGTCTGCACGTTCTCCTTGAGCGGTCCCGCGTAGGGAACATAGGAATCGACACCCTCCTCGAAGGACAGCTTCTTACTGCCGCCGAGGTCGTAGCGCTGCCAATTGCGCGCACGATTCGATCCCTCGCCCCAGTACTCCTTGTAGTATGTTCCGCCCACCATGACGCGATCCGTCGGGCTCTCATCGAAACGCGAGAAGTAGCGTCCAAGCATAAGGAAATCCGCCCCCATCGCAAGTGCGAGCGTCATGTGGTAGTCATAGACAATGCCGCCATCGGAGCAGATGGGGATGTAGACGCCCGTTTCCTTGAAATACTTATCGCGCTCGGCACACACGTCAATGAGTGCGGTCGCCTGTCCGCGTCCGATACCCTTCGTCTCACGCGTGATACAGATGGAGCCGCCACCGATGCCGACCTTGATGAAGTCCGCACCCGCGTTCGCAAGGAAGCGGAAGCCTTCACCATCGACGATGTTGCCCGCGCCAACCTTGACACTGTCGCCAAACTCCTCACGGATGTGCTGAATTGTCAGGCGCTGCCACTCGGAGAATCCCTCAGAGGAGTCAATGCAGAGGACATCTACGCCCGCCTCGAGAAGTGCCGGTACACGCTCGGCATAGTCGCGCGTGTTGATGCCCGCGCCGACGATGTAGCTCTTGTTGCTGTCGGTCAACTCAAGCTCGTTTTCCTTGTTATCGGTGTAGTCCTTGCGGAACACCATGTAGCGCAGGCGCTGATTTTTGTCAATGAGCGGGAGCATATTCAACTTGCGCTCCCAGATGAGGTCATTCGCCTGCGTGAGCGTGGTCGTTTCCGCGTCCGCCCAGACAAGCTTTTCAAACGGGGTCATAAAGGTCACGACCTTCGTGTCGAGCGACATACGCGAAACGCGGTAGTCGCGGCTCGTCACGATACCGACCAGCTTCCCGTTCGCCGATCCGTCCTCCGTAACTGCCATTGTGGAGTGTCCCGTCTTGGCGAGGAGATCGAGCACACCGCCGAGCGTGGTTTCGGGACTAATGTTCGAGTCACTGCTGACGAAGCCGGACTTGTAGTTCTTCACACGGGAGACCATCGCCGCCTCTTCCTCGATGGACTGCGAACCATAGATGAAGGAGACACCACCCTGCTTGGCGAGAGCGATCGCCATTGTATCATTCGAGACCGCCTGCATGATCGCAGATGTCATGGGAATGTTCATCGTCAGTGCTGGCTCCTCGTCACGATGGTACTTGACCAGCGGAGTACGAAGCGAGACGTTCGCAGGAAAGCACTCTGCCGAGGAGTATCCCGGTACGAGCAGATACTCTCCGAATGTGTGCGATGGCTCGGTGTAATAATGCGCCAATGGAAACCTTCCTTTCTGTATCCGTGCTAAAATTTTTCTGTCTAATATACGCGTTTCCGTACACCCTGTCAAGGCGTCGAAAGTAAGAAATGCCTGCGTTTTGAAAAATCCCGTATATTGTCAAAAAATCCCTAAGAGTATCGCGTTCACTCTTAGGGAAATCAATGCCAATATGGCATAATCTGCTATGGTGCCGAAGGCCGGGGTCGAACCGGCACGTTGTTGCCAACGGCAGATTTTGAGTCTGCTGCGTCTGCCAATTCCGCCACTTCGGCAAGGAAGTCTGTCTTGTATTATAGCACTTCTGCGGCGGATTTGTCAACGTCAGCCAAGCTCTTCCTCGAGTCTTCGAATCAGCTCCATATCTGCCTCGAACCACGGGACACTGTAGAGATCAGCACGCCCGAGCCAACGCCCTGCCGAGTGTACGCTCAGCTGTGGCTCGCCTGCGATGTGGCGGCAAATGTAAAGCCGCATATTCATGTGATACTCCGGATAGTCATGGTCGACAATGCCGAGCAGGCGCTCCACGACGACATCAACGCCCAACTCTTCACGAATCTCGCGCACAAGAGCCGCCTCGTCTGTCTCCCCCTGCTCGACCTTGCCGCCCGCAAACTCCCATGTGCCGGCATAGGCACCGTAGCCGCGACACGCACCGAACACCTTGCCATCCCGCAGGATTGCCCCCGCAACAACATCAATATGCTTTCGTTCACTCATGTGCTATTCCTTTTCACTCTTGGTTGCACGCAGAAAGAGCTGTGTAAGCTGTGCACGCGGGTCGCGCCCCTGCGTGACAATCTCGTAAACAGTCGCGGAGATTGGCAGGTCGACACCATGCTCCTCTGAGAGCGCCATCAATGCTTCTGCCGTATAGACGCCCTCCGCAATCTTATGAAAGCCCCCCGCCGTTCCGCGTACAACTGCCTCACCATAACGGCGATTGTTGCTGTGTGGGGAAAAAAGTGTCGCCTCATAGTCGCCGAGATGGGAGAGCCCGTAGATCGTCTCCCCGTCGCCACCCATCGCGCGCACGAGGCGTACGAGTTCCCGTGTACCGCGCGCCATAAGCGCCCCCTTTAGACTGCCGTAGCCGAGACCATCGAGCATCCCTGCGGCAAGCCCAACGACGTTCTTCGCCGCCGCGCCAACCTCCGTGCCGAGCAGATCCTCTCCATAGTAAAAACGGATGAGCGGACTGCCGAGTACATCCACGAGCACACGCAACGCCTCCCTGTCCTCGCCTGCGAGCACCATGCAATTCGGAATGCCACGCACAAAGTCCTGCACATGACCGGGACCGACCCAGACGACGGGTTTCACATCTGCCCCCAATTCCTCATGCACAACGGTTGTGAGCCTCGTTCCAGTGCCGATCTCCAGTCCCTTCATACAGAGAATGATCTGCCGCTGTGCAAGCACCTTCCCCAATCCCTGTGCACAAAGGTCACGGAGAAAGGAGCGCAGTGCCTGTGCATGAATAGAGATAATGACAACCTCTGCCGTTTGAACTGCAACTCCCAAATCATCGGTCAGATGAATCGCATCGGGCAGCGTCAGAAATTCATTTGTTCGTAACGTACGCAGTTCTGCCAGATGCGCTGACCCTGCACGTCCCCAGAGAGTAACCGTATGACCAACGCGCGCGGCATACCACGCATGGAAGGAACCCCAGCGCCCACACCCCAATACAGATATGTTCATGAAGATACCTCCACTCGTAGGTTCAAGAGATCACGAATCACAGCTCCTGCCATAATGAGTCCTGCGACAGACGGGACAAAGGACACACTCGCAGGCACCGTATTCCGCCCTGCGACGGGCATCTCGCTTCCTGCCTCCGGTGTGCGTGGGCGCTCGCGCGAGCAGACGACACTCAAATGCGGAATGCCCCGCTCCTTTAGCTTCTTCCGCAGAATGCGCGCGATCGGGTCCCCCTTCGTACGATAGATATCCATGACCGCAAAGAGTGTCGGGTCGAGTTTATTCGCCGCGCCCATACTTGCAATCAGTGGAATCCCGTGCCGATGGCACTGTACGGCGAGATCAATCTTTGCCGTCACCGTATCCACGGCGTCCAATACATAGTCATAGTGCTCGGGAAAGAACATATCCGCATCCTCGGACGAATAGAAGGCGCGAATCTCACGAACCTCACAGGCGGGATTGATGGAGTGAATACGCCGCGCCATCGTCTCCGTCTTGGACGCACCGACCGTTTCTGTCAGCGCGTGGATCTGACGATTGATATTCGTTACATCGATCACATCATGATCGACAAGCGTCAGTCTCCCAACGCCCGCGCGTGCCAGCGCCTCTGCTGCATACGAACCGACACCGCCAATGCCAAACACCGCGATAGAACACCTGCCAAGATGTTCCACGCCGGCACTGCCCAACAGCATCTCCGTCCGCGCGAAACGCCGATCACTCATTTTACCCGCCTTCCCACATCCCACACGCCAAAGAGCTGCTGCGAAAGCGTACAGCACCTTCGCAGCAGCTCCTTTCCCACAAAGTTATACCTGCGTCCCTTATTTGACGACGAGCACGGGACACTTCGACTGCTCCACCACATACTGGCTGACACTGCCAAGCAGAACGCCCTTGACGACGCCGAGTCCGCGACTGCCCATGACGATGAGGTCGATGTTGTTGGACTCCGCAAAATCGAGGATAACCACCGCCGGAGAGCCCGTATCCGAAAACGACTCCTTCTCCACACCTGCCGGTACCATCTCGAGCGCACGATCGAGGATGACGTTCCCCGCCTTCGTCACAGAGTCCAGAATCGCATCCGAGAGCACAGCGTTGATTGCAAGCTGATTGATGTTCGCCACGTAGAGAAAATTCAGCTTTGCTCCGCAGATCTCCGCAAGCATCACAGCCTTTTCAATCGCGCGGTCAGCCCCCTCAGAGCCATCTACCGGTACCAAAATATTCTTCATCATGGCAGTTCCTCCTCACTTTACAGAACATGAACCATAAAATGCTAATCCGCACTTCCTGCGACCATGACGCTGGAATGCGCATGCTCCAAGACGGTCTGCGTAACGCTACCCAGAAGGAATCCGCTCACGCGGGAGAGCTTACGCCCACCGATGACGACAAGACCGATCCCCTCCTCGTCAATGAAGTGCAGGATCTCATCTGCCGGTGCACCTGTGCGATGCACGCGTTCATGCCGAATTTCATTGGGCAGCAGCTTAAGTGCGGCGACAAAAATCTCGTGTGACTCCTTTGCCGCAGATCTCACAATACTTTCCGGGAGCCACGGAACATCTCCCTCATCCGTGCTCTCATCGAACGGGGACACATAGAGCAGATACACCGTTGCGTGCATCCTGCGTGCTATTTCACCTGCCAGACGAACAGCACGCAGGGACTCCTGCGACCCGTCCACAGGGACAAGTATTCGTGCGTATTTCAGATATTGCTCCATCGCACACCTCGCGTCCCGCCTTGTTTGTTGTATTTATTCGCGAAATTCTGTCAAACTCCTTCTTTAATTCCGACGATTATTCCATTCAATGAAAATAAATTGACGTACCCCATCGAAAATGATAGACTGACTCCACATATAAGTATGTAAATGGAGGCTATGACACATGGGAGAAGAACAAATTGTGCTGACGGATGAGGAAGTTGCCCGGTCCACACGTATTTCGGATATTTATGCCGCCGCAAAACGACTTGAGGGCATTGTGCGCAAGACCCCGCTGATTTGCAGCGAGTTCTTCTCTGACATCTCCGGCAACGCCACCTATCTGAAACTTGAAAATCTCCAGACCACGGGCGCATTCAAGCTGCGCGGCGCATACAACCGCATCTCCATGCTCACGGAGGAGGAGAAGGCGCGCGGCGTCATCACCGCCTCGGCAGGCAATCATGCGCAGGGCGTCGCCTATGCCTCGCAGAAACTCGGCGTCAATGCCGTCATCTGCATGCCTGCTACAACACCAATCCTAAAAGTGGAAGCGACGCGTTCCCTCGGCGCTACCGTCATCCTGCACGGCAACGGATTCGACGATGCGTATGCGCACAGCCTCGAGCTCCAAAAGGAAAAAGGCTACGTCTATATTCATCCGTTCAACGACCGCGATGTGATCGTCGGTCAGGGCACAATCGCACTCGAGGTGATCGACGCGCTCAAGGATGTGGATGCAATCCTCGTCCCCGTCGGTGGGGGCGGACTTGCCTCCGGCATCGCGCTCGGAGCGAAACTCGTCAATCCGCAAGTGAAGGTCATTGGCGTCGAGCCGGAAAATGCCGCCTGCATGAAGGCTGCTCTCTCCTGCGGACGTGCAATCCCCCTTCCCTCTGCCGATACCGTTGCGGACGGCTGTGCCGTTCGCACGGCGGGCAAACTCACACTCGAGTTCTGCCGCCTCTATTTGGACGAAATCATCACTGTCTCTGAGATGGAGATCATGAGCGCCCTGCTCTCCCTCATCGAAAAACACAAGCTTATCGCCGAAGGGGCGGGGGTACTCTCTCTCGCAGCACTCAGCAAACTCCGTATGAGGGATAAGAAGATCGCCGTCCTCATCAGCGGCGGCAATATCGACATCTCCACCATATCCGCCCTCATCTCGAAGGCACTCATCTCACGTGGCAGAGTGTTCCGCTTCTCCGTCCAGCTCCCCGATAAACCCGGGCAGCTCCTCACAGTCGCTCAGATCCTCACCGATCAGGATGCGAACGTCATCCGCCTCGACCACGATCAGACAATGGTGACGGACAGCTTCCAGAAGGTGCAGCTCACCGTCACGGTCGAAGCGCACGGACAGGAGCATATCGACCGTATTGTCTGCGCTCTCGCGGCAAACGGCTTCGATATCAATAAGATTTACTGACGTTAAAGAAAGGATATTTTAACGTATGACCGCCGCCCCTCTGAAATGTATCGATCAGGATACGGCACAGCATCTCGCCGACCTCTTTAAGACCCTCGGCGATCCCACCCGCATCAAGATTCTCTCTCTGCTTGCAGCGGCAGAAGAACTGCGTGTCTATGACATTGCAGACGGTCTCGACATGGGACAATCCGCGATCTCGCACCAGCTGCGCGTCCTCCGCAGTGCTCGCCTCGTGAAATTTCGCCGCGACGGCAAGGAAGTACTCTACTCGATTGATGACGATCATGTGCTGAAACTCCTCAGTCAAGGACTTGAACACGTACAGCACACATGAAAGGATGTTGTTTCATGAAGCGCCGCATCTTCCCCTGCACCGGCATCGCCCTCCTCCTCGCCGCAAGCACAGCATTTGCTTCCCCCACCCTGCGCGAGGGTTCGCACGGGCATGACGTGCTTGTCCTGCAGCAGGCACTTCAAAACGCAGGCTACAAGATCAAGAACGCAGACGGCGTCTTTGGCAAGGATACGGAACGTGCCGTCGCCGAGTTCCAACGCGATAACAAGATCAAGATCACGGGCATCGTGAACAATGCGACGTGGCGCGCGCTCAAAAACGCGCCCGAAAAGCGTCCGTGGGGTATCGACGTCCCACCACCCGCCGAGAAAACGCCGGCGCTTGCCCCCAACGGTAAGCCCATCCTCCCCGCAAACAAGGTATCCGATGTGATCAAGACGGCAAAGTCCTACATGGGTACCCCCTACGTATTCGGCGGAACAACGCCGAAAGGATTTGACTGCTCCGGCTATCTCCAATATGTTTTCGGGAAGCAGGGCATCACAATTCCGCGCACGGCGGATGAGCAATACAAGCTCGGGCTGCGCACGAAAAGCACAAAGGAGCTTGTTCCCGGTGATCTCGTTTTTTTTGAGACGTATGAAAAAGGCGCGTCCCACTGCGGTATCTACCTCGGCAAGGGCGAGTTCATTCACGCTTCCACGAGCAAGGGCGTCCGTGTCGACGAACTCTCGAACGACTATTGGAAGCCGCGTTTCCTCGGCGGCAAGCACATTGTAAAATAGCGGATTCGTGCAAAGTCCCACACCGCCATATTGACTTTTCCCGTGCCGCTCTTTATAATAGTGCGGTATCGGGATGTAGCGCAGTTTGGTAGCGCGCTTGCTTTGGGAGCAAGATGTC
>CALALM010000297.1 GCA_937925565.1 uncultured Centipeda sp. | reverse complement strand
TCATCCGTAATCAGCATATTCGGCTGCAAAAGCGTCTCTCCTGCCTTTGAAAGGCGCGGCTCCTCATGAATCTCGAGACCGAGACTGTGCCCGAGTCCGTGCCCGAAATACTGATTGAGATTGTGCTCCGCGAGATAATCCCGCGCCACACGGTCGACCTCGACACCTGTCACATTCGGACGAATCGCAGCAAGTGCACGCTGCTGTGCCGTAAGCACGGCGTCATAGACTTCACGTTGACGTGCGTCCGCACGTCCCACACAGATCGTCCGCGTGATATCCGAATGATAGCCCGCACAGACCGCACCGAAATCCATCGTTACAAGCTCGCCGCGCACAATCATCTTATCGCTTGCCACACCATGCGGCAGACTGCCGCGCACGCCCGAGGCGATGATCGTCTGGAATGCGGGACGCTCCGAGCCGAGCGTCCGCATATGATGCTCGAGCTCTGCCGCGACTTCCATCTCCGTCATGCCGGGCTGAATGTATGAAAGGATATGGGCAAAGCCCTCATCCGCAATTTTGCACGCACGGCGAATGAGTGCGATCTCGTCAGCATCCTTCACCTGCCGCAGAGGATCGAGATTCAGCGAGGTGTCAAAGGAAATCTCACCGAGCAGCCCCTGCATTTTCGTGTAGGAATCGTAACTCAGTACGCCTCCCTCAAAACCAAGCGCAATGATGCCGCAGTCCATTGCAACCTCTGCGATCTTCTTATAAAGCCCGTCCCTCTGCTCCACAATCGCATAGGCGGGTGCCTCCGCCGCGGCCTGCTCCGTATAGCGGCTGTCTGTTACGAGAATGAGCTGCTCTGGCGTCACGAGAAGCGCGGTCGAGTCTCCCCGAAAACCGCTGAAGTAGTGAACATTCTCTTCCTTCGTAACGAGAACGGCGTCCACAACTTTTTCTGCGAGCAGTGCCCGCAGACGCGCAATACGCGCTTCCATATTCATCCTTTTCCTCCCATACGGCAGATGATCGCTTCAAGCGCCGCCATATAGCTCTCCGCGCCAAGCCCCGCGATCTGCCCAAGGACAACGGGCGCAATGACGGACTTGTGTCGAAATTCCTCGCGTTGATGGATGTTCGAGAGATGTACTTCGATGACGGGAACCTCTACCGCCGCAATCGCGTCGCGGATCGCAATGCTGTAGTGGGTAAATGCGGCTGCGTTCAGGATGATGTAGTCCGTCGTCCCACGCGCCGCTTGTATTGCATCCACAAGTACGCCCTCGTGATTTGACTGCATAAACGTGATCTCCAGTCCCACTTCCGAAGCGCGGTGACGCATACGCCTGTTGATATCCGCAAGTGTCAATGAGCCGTAAATCTCAGGCTCCCGCGTGCCAAGCAGATTGAGATTCGGCCCGTTCAGTACCAATATCTTTCCCATGATAGCTCCTAATAGCGAATCGAGAAATCACGTTCGCCGTCCACAGGCTCGCGTTCCTCAATATCGAGGCGTTCCACGCGGATAAAGTAATTGCCCGCGCGCATTGCCGCAAACGCCGCCTCGACCGCAGATGCTGCCCCCTGCAGTTCCATCGTCACCGTGCCATCGGACATATTCATCACCCAACCCGTGATGTCGTTCATCACCGCCTGCTGACGAACGAACATACGGAAACCCACGCCCTGCACGCGCCCGGCGGCACATGCGTATCGACGAATCACATCAGACATCATTGTTCCTCCTTCTTGATCGGCACATCGCGGCGCAGAATACTGTTCGGCTCAACCGGCTGCGCCATCCGTATGCGGACAATCTGCTGCGGGTGCG
>CALALM010000296.1 GCA_937925565.1 uncultured Centipeda sp. | reverse complement strand
TGGCGGTAACTGGCACGGCTATCGAGGACGGAACTCCGTATTTTCGGCACGAGAGCTTTCAGCAGTTCGTCGATCTTTTCCCTGCCCTCGGCCTCTGCGGCACACCAATCGTTCTTATGCTTCGTACTTACCCACGCGCCGTATTCATGCAGGATCTCGTGCAGGAGTGTACCGAAGTCGCTGCTTTGAAACTCGTAGACATCGCGTTCTCTTAGGCCGAGTCCATACATTGCAAAGTGACGGAATGGACATTGATGAAAAGTTTCGAGTCGTGTCGTACTGCCGCTGATACGTCCGCTGCGGGCAAACAGTTTCGCGGCAATCCCTGCAGAAAGCCGCTCCTCATGCGGAGAGGCAAAGAGTCCGCGCACCATCAGGCGTAGCAGCGGATGCATCGCCGCATCGCTGCGCATCCAGTTGTAGACATCGTTCCACAGGAGCTGCATCTTCCCCTGCTCCCGCTGTTCCAGCAGTGCACCCGCGAGAGATGAAAGAACCGGATGCGGAGCAGACAGGACGAGATCGTCTGTGCGTTCAACCATGGCGAGCGGAATCGAAAGGAGGCTTGGACAGAGCATGCGGAGTCGTGCCACGAGGGGCGATGGTGCGAGCGCCGTGCCGTCAACGGAGGAGAGCGCATAGGATACCCAGAGATATTCGCGCGCCTCGGTGAAACCGCGGTAGAGTTGATAGCGTTCCAAAAAGCTCTGCTCATGGCTGCCGCCGTAGATTGTATGCCCTGTATGCGCAAGCGATTCACGGATGGCAAGGCGTTCTGCATCCGAAAGAACGCCCTGCGGCGCTCCTGCGCGCGGCATTGTCCCCGCATTCGCGCCGACGATATAAGCGGCGCGGATTCCCGCGAGACTGTTCTGATCGAAGGAGGCAATCGTGACATGATCCAGTCCGGGCGGGATAAGCGCAATTTCGAGAGCATCCAGTCCGTCTCCGAGCAGCTCCTCAAAGTCACGGGCAGAGATATCCTTGTCTCCGCTGACCTCAACCAGCTGCTCGAGCAACGTCATACAGGAAGCCCAGATCTGTCTGTGTGCCGCCGCGTCCGCAAGCCTCCCATCTGCATCGGCTGTCGTCCTCCATACCTCGAGTGTCTGTGGTACTTCGAGTGTTGTAAGGAAGTCATAGAGTGCACGCGTGCGCTCATATGCCGTGCTCTCCGTGCGGCGAAGGATCTCCGTCAGGATGGAGAGCGGCGCAGCAATGCGTCTACGTATCACATCGAGCGCAATCTCTTCGGCTATCCGAGGCGCGTTCTGTGCGTTGTCCTGCTCCTCTTTCGGAATGGAGCGGCGCACAAAGTTCCATTCATCCGTTGCCGTCCACTGATGCTCTGAGCGAATCCCGAATGCCAGACAGTAATTCTCAAGTCGATCGA
>CALALM010000295.1 GCA_937925565.1 uncultured Centipeda sp. | reverse complement strand
GTCGCGCATGCTGTCACAATGCAGGACACGGGACCATGCAGACCGTAGTTGATCGCAACCTGCCCGGCCGCCATGTTGGCAATCATCATCGGAATGAAGAAGGGGCTGACGCGCTCGGGTCCCTTGTCAAAGAGACGCTCGTAAGTGCTGTGCATCGTTTCAATGCCGCCGATGCCCGCGCCGACATAGGCACCGACGCGTTCACGATTCTCTTTCTCCAGATCCATGCGCGCATCTGCGATCGCCATGCCTGCCGACACAACGGCAAACTGGGCATAGCGATCCATACGCTTTGCCTCTTTTTTGTCAATGTAACCGTCAATGCTGAAATCCTTGACCTCACCCGCAATCTGCGAAGCATAGTTCGTCGCGTCAAAACGGGTAATGCGCTCAATGCCGTTCTTGCCTGCGAGCAGAGCTTCCCAGAACACATCCTTACCGATGCCGATCGGCGTGATCGGGCCAACCCCCGTGATGACAATTCTCTTCTTCAAACCAACCGACTCCTTTCCTAGAGCATGCACCCTAGTTCGCTTCCTCAAGCTGCTGTTTCAGTTCTTCAAATATCTCATGAACACTCAAAATCCGATCAATGCGCGGCATAAACTCGCCCGTAAAGACCAGCCCCGTTTCGAGATCGCCCTGCTGCGCACGCGAGAGCGCACGGATGATGCAGAAATGATGATCGCACTGCTTGAGGCAGTGGTCACACACCTTCGGCGGTACAGGGCCGTCGATGATCCGCGCTGAAAACGGCGTGCGCACGGCACGTCCCGGCAGCCCCACAGGACTGTGGATAATGACGATATCATCCTTCTTGGATTTCAGATAATACTGTTTGAGCGACGGCGCAGCGTTGGACTCCACACACGCCGCAAAGCGCGAACCGAGCTGCACACCGTCCGCACCCATCTTGTGCAGGTCGGCAATATCCTGCCCCGTCAGAATCCCGCCGGCGGCAAAGACCGGAATCTTCACTGCCGCCCGAACATCCGAGATGATATTCCGCACGGACTGATCTGTACCGAGATGTCCTCCTGCCTCCTTGCCCTCGACAACAACTGCTGCCGCGCCAAGTTTTTCGGAAATCTTTGCCAGCTTTGCCGTGGAGACAATCGGCACAATCGGTGTGCTGGACTCCTTACCGAGCTGAAACATATCGCGGGAGAACCCCGCTCCGGCGACCACGAGGTCAATCCCCTCGTCAATCGCAATTTTAACGGCATCCGAAAAGTCGCTTGCTGCAACCATTTCATTGATGCCGATGATCCCATTGGGAGAAAGTGAGCGCGCAAGCCGAATCTCATAACGCAGTTCCTGCGGCTTCATGCCGGAGGCCGCGATGAGCCCGATCCCGCCCTCGTTTGCAGCAGCGGCCGCAAGCCGCGCCGTAGTGATGCGGATCGCCATACCGCCCTGAATGATGGGGACGGTGGCAATTTTATTGCCGATCCTCACCTCGGGTAGTCTCATATAAGCCCTCCAATCGGGAGAGTGT
>CALALM010000294.1 GCA_937925565.1 uncultured Centipeda sp. | reverse complement strand
ATGAGGATGGAGTTGCCCGCGCCGAGATCAATGCCCTTCTTCAGGCGCTCCGTATTCGTGACGAAGAGATCGTCGCCGACGAGCTGAACCTTGTGTCCGAGGGCCTTCGTCATCGTCTTCCAGCCGTCCCAGTCCTCCTCATCGAGACCATCCTCGATGGAGTAGATCGGATACTTGTCGACGAGCGACTCCCAATGCTTGATGAGGTCGTCGGATGTGAACTTCTTGCCGGACTTCGGCTGATGGTAGAAGCCCTTACCCTTCTCGCGATCCTTCCACTCGGACGACGCCGCATCCATCGCGAGCACGAAGTCCCGACCGGGCTCGTAGCCGGCATTCTTAATCGCCTTGAGGATGTGCTCGATCGTGTCCTCATCGGAGTCGAGGTCAGGCGCAAAGCCGCCCTCATCGCCGACCGCCGTCGTCTTGCCTTCCTTCTTGAGGAGCGCCTGAAGGGCATGGAACACCTCGGTCGACCAGCGCAGTGCCTCGCGGAACGTCGGAGCGCCGGCAGGCATGATCATAAATTCCTGCGTGTCCACGGAGTTCGTCGCGTGCGCACCGCCGTTGAGGATGTTCATCATCGGAACGGGCAGGACATTCGCCTGCAGTCCGCCGAAGAAGCGATAGAGCGGAATATCCTCGGACTTTGCCGCCGCATCCGATGCCGCGATCGAAACCGCCAGAATCGCGTTTGCGCCGAGTTTGGACTTATCCTTCGTACCATCCGCGTCGAACATCGCCTGATCGACCGCATAGATGTCGCTCGCCTCAATGCCGACAAGTGCGGATGCAATCGTCGTGTTCACATTCTCGACGGCCTTGGAAACGCCCTTGCCGCCGAACTTCGACTTATCGCCGTCACGCAGCTCAAGTGCCTCAAACTCACCCGTCGACGCACCCGAGGGAGCCGCGCCGCGACCGATCGTTCCATCCTCGAGAACGACCTCCGCCTCAACCGTCGGATTTCCGCGCGAGTCGATGATCTCACGACCGATGACCTGAGCAATTCTTAAGTAATCACGCATGAATATTCCTCCTCATCACCAAACAAAGGGAGCATCCTCCTCCGAATACGCGAATCAATCCCGCGTATTCTCCTTCTCAATATTATACGTTTTTTCACAGGAAAAAGCAATCCGGGGAACTTCATGCAAAGTGAATTATCCATCTATATTTCCGGGAATTTTTTCAGAGCAGAACACATCCCTGATACCATCAAAGATTTGTCGTTAAATTTATTCTTAATATATCTTTTTTTGTATTGTGTGACTTGGGTTACAAAATTTTCAAAAAAAATATGATACAATACAGATATCAACGGGAAACCACAAAACGTCCTCCCCGACATTTTCTCCCGTTGATCATCCCTCTATAGGAACGTTTCCCTGCGTTCCTCATCGTAAGGCAAATAATCCTTACATCCCATTTCTCAATGCGCGGGTTTTTCCCGACCTGCGCGCATCCCTTTCCAGGAAAAGGAGCCGCTTGGCGACAGCCAACCGGCTCTTTTTCTGTCTCATTTTAACCGAGTGCGACGTCGAGCATCATCATGAGGGAAAAGCCCGCCGCAAAGGAAATGACACCCACGTCCGAGTGCTCTCCCTCGCTCATCTCCGGAACCAACTCCTCCACCACGACGTAGAGCATCGCGCCCGCCGCAAATGACAGCGCATAGGGCAGGATCGGCACGATAAGTGCGGTCGCGAGAATCGTGAGTGCCCCACCGATCGGTTCAACTGCTCCCGAGAGAACCCCACCACCGAACGCGCGCCACTTCCCCATCCCTGCCGCACGCAGCGGCATGGAAATGATCGCGCCCTCGGGGAAGTTCTGAATCGCAATACCAAGTGAGAGTGCGAGCGCCGCACCGAGCGTAATGCCCTCACTCCCGCTCAACCATCCCGCATAGATCGCGCCGACCGCCATTCCCTCGGGGATGTTGTGAAGCGTCACCGCAAGGCAGAGCATTGTCGTCCGCGAGAGACGGCTGTGCGGTCCCTCCGCGTTCTTTGCATTCATATGCAGATGGGGGATGATATGATCGAGTACGAGCAGGAAAAGTGTCCCCACCCAGAATCCGATGACCGCAGGAATAAACGCGAACTGCCCCAGATCGGAGGATCCCTCCATCGCGGGGATCAGCAGGCTCCAGATCGATGCCGCCACCATCACGCCTGCAGCAAAGCCGGTCAACCCGCGCTGCACGCTGCGGTTCAGCGCTCCCTTCAAGAAGAAAACGCAGCCCGCGCCGAGTGCTGTGCCGATAAACGGTATCATCAAACCTTGGAAAATATCCAACATAAATTTCACCTCATGCCGGATATTATAGCACGTTCCATTCAGTGTCACAAATGATAATATTTTTCATCAATGACAATCCTTCATTTCCTCCCTTAAAGAACAGAAAGGGCTCGCACGTTCATGTGCGAGCCGCTTTGTGTCTTACTCTAACGTAACGATCTTATTCTTAAGCACGTAGACGAGCGCCTGTGTGCGGTCATTGACCTTGAGCTTGTGGAAGATACTGGTCAGATGGTTCTTGACGGTCTTTTCGCTGAGTCCGAGCGCCTTTCCGATGTCCTGATTCGAGAGCCCCTTCGCGATGCAGCCGAGTACGTCCATCTCGCGCGGGGTGAGACGTTCGCCGCGGCTCTCATCCCAAATCTCCTTTGCCATGCGGCTCACGTCGCCATAGACTGCAGAACTTCCAAAAAGACGCTCTGCGAGCTTCGGATAGACGAACGGGTTACCCTCGTTGACCATGTGGATCGCCTTGATGAGGACATTCGGCTCCACATCCTTGAGCAGATAGCCGAGTGCACCGTTCTTGAGGAGTTCGAGGACATAGTTGTCACTGTCATGGATTGTGAGCGCGATGATTTTCGTGCGTGAACGCGCCTGCTTGAGCTGTTTCGTGACATCGAGTCCTGTGAGTCCCGGCATATTGATGTCGAGCAGGAGGATGTCGGGCCTTAGCATGAGCGTACGCGCGAGGGCTTCCTGTCCGTCCTCCGCTTCGCCGACCACTTCGAGGTCGTCCTCGAAGTTCAGCACACGCTTGATCCCCTGCCGGAGCAGTGCATGATCGTCTGCTAGTAATATCCTGATTGCCACTGGCATCTCCTCTTTTCCGTGCATCCTGCTTATTTATCCTTCGTCCAACACATGGGCTGTGAGAAAAATCATGAGTTCGGTCTCGGTCTTGCTCGTCCGCACGGAGCGGAAGAACGCACCAAGAACGGGAATATCGCCGAGAAACGGGATCTTTGAAAGCGTGCGCGATTCGTCACTGTCGATGAGCCCGCCGATCACCATCGTCTCACCGTTCCGAAGGCGCACAGTCGTATCCGCGCTCCGCTTCTGAAAACGATACGCCTTGATATCCTCGACAAAGACAGGGGTACTGACCTCCGTGTGCACGCGTGCTACGATACTGCCATCCTCTGTGACACGTGGCGTATAGCGCAGGATGATGCCTGCCTCGCGGTATTCGATCCCGGTCGTCGTGACGTTGTTGGATGTCGCCACACGCGGCACAGGTACCTCCGCGCCGATGTTGATGAGCGCTTCATGTCCCTGCACGGTGGTGATGTTCGGACGCGCGAGCATCTTTGCCTTACCGTCCGTGATAAGAGCATGGATCCGGACCGTATAGTAGAACTCGAAGGGAAGTCCCTCGGGTCCTCTGCCAAAGCGGATAATCCCGGGTGCACTCGTCCCGCCCGTGCCTGCATTTCGTTCAGCGGGCTCCCATCTCCCGTCATTATTTCGCTTGACGCGCGGATACTGCGGCAGAGCCGACCACGACCAGTCCACGCCGAGCTCCTTCGCCGCCTCCTTCGAAACGGCGACAACGTGCGCCTCGAGAGATACCTGTTTCGGCGCAACGTCGAGCGCGGAAATAATTTCGCGCACGGAAAGAGCCTCAGCCTCTGTTCCGTAAAAGAGAAGCGTATTCGTTGCCCGATCGACGAGAACACGCCGCTGCGTATCAGAATCAGAGTCTGAGTCCCCATTCCATCTCTCTTCGTTATTTTTCGACACAACTGCTCGTTTTCCTTCACCTGTGAGGGATAAATTTGCGGCGTGTGCCAACTCCTCGGGATCGCCGTAACGCACAGGATAGATGTGGACACTGCGGTTCTCCGCGCGGGAATCCGCGCCGAGCGCCAGAAAGATTGCGCCGTGCCGTTCGATCTGCGCGCCGCGTGCAGCAGCAATGAGGCGCAGTACCTCCTCGCCCTCGCCCGTGAGATGTGCCGTCACCGTTCCCGCCACGCTGTCATCGACGACGAGCGGTATGCCGCCCATGCGCGCCACAGCGAGCAAAACGACACGCACGTCCGCCCCCGTCACATCAATGGTCACGGGCGCGGCGGCGGTTGGAACGGGCAGAAGCAGCATCCATGCGAGTGCCGCCGTCATCATCCATCGCTTCATCAGTCTACTCCCTTGTCAATGTGATCGTACCGGATGCCGCCTCTATCGTTGCAGTGCGCTCCGTCGCAGAGCGGAGCGTATAGCCGTGCCATGTGTCCCCGATGCCGAGTGCCGCAGCCTCCGTGCCCTCGGCGAGGATGACCATGCGCGAACCGTCCGCACTCTGCACAACGCCGCGCAGGGACGGTGCAGGAGGAACCGCTGTGACAGCGGGAGGAGTCGATGATGTGGGTGCAACAGTCGGAGCGGGCGAAGGACATGTCGCCGCCGTATACGCCTCTGTCTCCTTACGCCCTGCTTCCTCCGGTATTTCCCCGACGCGTTCGTGTGCAGCGGAAAACGGATTGCGCAGGGGCATTTTTGCCGCTGCGGAAGAAAGTCCCGTGATCTCCATCGAGGAAGACGCCGTTTCTGTATTTTGAGTAATCACAACGGGCTCTTCCACATCTGACTGCAGAAGATATACACCGCTGACCGCGCAGAGCAGGACTGCACCGATCTGTCCCCATTGCCGCAGGGATAATGCGGTCAGATGCGCACACCACGTTTCGATCACAAAAACCTCCTAAATATGGAAAGGGACTGCCGCAGCAGTCCCTCCCCTCATGAAGCATTCCTTCTTACAAAATCAACCCTTCAGCTCCTGCAGTTTCGGTCCCATGATGCGCTTGTACGCCTCAACGCCCGGCTGATCGAACGCGTCCACATCCGCAAGCTCGCCCTCGTAGGCAACCGACATCGCGAGCAGGTAGAGCAGCTCGCCGAGATGGTACGGCGTCAGCTCCGGCAGGGCGAACACGGCACTGTAGCGCTTGTTCGACGCAAGCGCATCCGCGTTCGACTGACGCGCAACTTCAAGCGCCGCGCCCATCGTGACGCCCGCAATATCCGCAAGCTTCTTGACCTCCGGAAATACATTCGGGATCACGAGGTCATCCGCCCACTTGTCGATGCGGATAAACTGCACGACCTTGTTGAGCTTGCCTTCCTGATGCTGCTGTGTCTGTGCGTGCATATCGGTCGTGCCGACGGCGACAACCGGTGTACGCCCATAGC
>CALALM010000293.1 GCA_937925565.1 uncultured Centipeda sp. | reverse complement strand
AATACGCACGTTGAACGGAGGAATTCTATGGGACTTTTTGATGGCTTCAGCGGAAGCGAGGAAGGGCTCAAGAACAGCGCATTTGAAGCGATCAAAGCCGAACTTGACAAGCAGGATATGAAATACGGTGAGGACGTGACCGAGGACGGTGAGGATCATATCATCCGCATGCGTCAGCAACTGGATAACGGCAGCGTTGTCAGTATTGCGATCGTCGTCACGGAGAACGGCGATACGAACGATTTCATCAAGATCAAGTACTTTGGGCTCGTACGGCTGGAGGAGAACTCGGACGAGAGCATATTCCATGAGAAGCTCAACGAGTGGAACAGTCAGTATCGTTACGTAAAGTTTGTGGTCGATGATGAGAGGGATGTGGTGGTCGATATCGACCTGCCTCTTGATCTCCATGTCGGCGTATTTCAGGCGGACAGCTTTATGGCAATGGTCGGCGTCGGTCTGCAGGTACTCGAGGAAGTTTATCCCGAGCTGATGAAGCTGCGCTGGGCGTAAAATCAGCCATACGAAAGGGGCTGCACATTGTGCAGCCCCTTTCGTATGGTGTCAACTTCGCTTTGTATGGTCGATCTGCGGCACCTTCAGCCCCTTGCGCAGGTAGCTCTGCTGCAGCTGATAGACGCTCTGCACGAGACGCTCACGCTCGCGGTTTTCGAGGGTATCACCGAATATGACACCGATGTGGTACGTCGTGCCGAGGATTGTATCAATCGGCGTTACCCTGCGAACCGTCCCCTGTGTTTCGAGTGTTCCGATCCGCGGGAGATCGGGCACACGCACGGAGATCGGCATACCCATATCCAGAGGCTCGTTGTGGACGAAGCAGAGTCCGCCACCGCTGATGTCAATGAGGGCGACCTCATGGAATTTCTTGAGGTTTCCGTGGCTGCCGTGCAGTTTTACCTCGATGGACATCGGGATCGGCACGCGGACGAAGTCGCGCAGCTGGATGCGTTCGGCACTTTTCGGCAGGTCGAGATACCAAATCGTATCGGGCAGTGCCGAGGCGGAGCGATAGGGAACCGCAAAGTGATAGACGCAGCCGGCTCCCGCAAGATGGCACTGAAATATGTGACCGGGATCCGGCATGTTGACGAATTTCCCGATCGGAATAGCCAGCCGTACGGCAAGCGCACCGGATTGCGCGGCTGCCGCCTGCTCCTCATTACTGCGCTCCAGTGTGCCGTAGCAGTCGATATCGGTCTCCGGATCGATGATGTGAATCGATGTTCCGTGTTTCAGCAGGGTAAAGAGTTTGTCCCCCTCAATCATATTGTCAGATCCTTTCCGCAATTAGTATTCTTTATAGGAGAATAGCAAACTATGACGGCAAAGTCAATTTGCAGCTTTGACTTTGCCGTTTGTTCGGGCTATAATAACAATCGGTGAATTGTATCATCTTGTTAAGAGTATAGGAAAAGGAATTGGGTGGACGCGATGGCGATGAAGATAGACAGCAATATTGCACGAAATACGTCCCTTACAATGCCTCGTGCGGAGACTGAGGCAGCCGTGCGCGGTGCGGCAACGGATTTCAGTATGGAACTGGCGGATCAGGAGTCATCCATGTCACGCGAGGCGATGGATCGACTGCTCGAGCAGATCGACGAGCAGGGGGCACGCCTTTCAAAGTCGCCGACCTTTGATGAGCTGCGCTCCTATCGCTCGCTCATTCAGAGCTTCATCGGCGAGGCGGTTGGTACGATGTATGAACTCCGCACACAGGCGGGCTGGGACCGCCTCGGTCGGCAGAAGGTCTATACCTCCGTGCGCAAGATCGACAAGAAACTCGAGGAGATGGCAGAGAAAATTCGCCTCGGGCAGGCAGATCAGCTCGATATCATTGCGAGCCATGATGCCATTCGGGGGCTTCTCGTCGATCTCTATATGTGATGGCGCGAACGAAGAAACAGGAAGACATCCCGGCTCCTGAGGAAACGCGGAAAGAGTATCCGCAGGACTGGGCGGATATTTGCGGTCATGTAAAGATCATTCGTTGTCTGCGGCAACTTGCCACAGCGGAGCACCTTCCACATGCCCTGATCTTCAGTGGAATAGAGGGGGTCGGCAAGCTCCGGACAGCGCGTGTGCTTGCACGGACGCTGCTCTGCGCGGGCGGGGGAGATGCCCCATGCGGGCACTGTGAGGCTTGCCGTACGATGGCGACGGGCGTTCATCCCGATTATTTTGAGGTCGCTCCCGAGGTGCGCGGCAAGAGTGCGGCGATGATCCGCACGGATGCCGTGCGCGAGATCCTGATTGCGGCAACGGGTGCACCGGTCAGTGCACATCGGAGGATCATCCTTATCGACGGTGCCGACCGGATGAACGAGGTGGCGGCAAATCGTCTCCTCAAGACACTCGAGGAACCGGCGGGAGAGGTACTCTTTATTCTGGTGACGAGTGCCTATGATGCCATTCTCCCGACCATCCGCTCGCGCGCCGTATGCATTTCGTTCGGTGTATTGCCGTCTGCGGAGATTGAGGCGGTGCTCAGAGCGCGCGGAACGGAGCATGCGGCAGTGATTGCCGCCCTCGCGGACGGCAGTCTCGGCAGGGCTCTTGCCCTCCACGAGGAGGGGCTTGCTCTGCGCGATGATGCTCTTGCGCTTCTAACGAAACTCCCCGACCTGCGTGTTGAGGAGATATGGGCGCGTGCAGAGGCACTTGGTTCGCGTACGCATGAGGAGCGTACGGCATGGATTTCCTACGTCCGGATGGCACTACGCGACCTGCTTGTTCTCTATGAGGATGGGGCGACAACGGAGCTCTACCATCCCGATCGGCGGGATGACCTTGCGGCACTTTGCGGGCGGATGTCCCGCACCGATCTTTTTGCCCTCATGGAGAGGACGCATGAACTTACGCGGCGCTTTGCGGCGAATGTGAACCCCGCATTGCAGCTGGAGGCATTTTTGCTGCGCGCGCATAATATATATACCTAGGAGGAAGTTTTGCAAACAATTGTAGGTGTCCGCTTCAAGTCAGCGGGCAAGATATACTCATTTGGTCAGGGGCAGCTCACGATTGCGGAGGGGGATCACGTCATTGTCGAAACCGCGCGCGGCATGGAGTGCGGCAAGGTCGTTATCGCCTCCCGCGAGGTACCGGACGAATCCGTGCCGCCCAATCTGCGCGTCGTGCACCGCATTGCGGATGCCTCTGACCTTGCGCGGATCGATGAAAATCGTGCACGCGAGCGTGAGGCACGCACGGTCTGCGAGGAGAAGATCAAGGAGCTCGGTCTCAAGATGAAGCTCGTCGATGTGGAGCTGACCTTTGATCTCTCGAAGATGCTCTTCTACTTCACCGCAGACGGGCGCGTCGACTTCCGCCAGCTTGTGCGCGAACTCGCGGGCGTGTTCCGCACACGCATCGAGCTGCGCCAGATCGGCGTGCGCGATGAGGCGAAGATGATGGGCGGCATGGGCTGTTGCGGGCGTCCGCTCTGCTGCGCGTCCTTCCTCGGCGACTTCGTGCCCGTTTCCATCCGCATGGCAAAGGAGCAGAACCTCTCCCTCAACCCAACGAAGATCTCTGGGATCTGCGGGCGTCTTATGTGCTGTCTGAAGTACGAGAGCGACGGCTATGGGTGCGGCGGCTGTATGTGCGCGAAAAAAGTGGAGTATACGCCCGCGCAGAACGACCGCGTCATCGCCGAGGATGGCGAGGGGCGTGTTGTGGCGATTAACGAACAGCGCCGTACGGCAACGATTCTGATGGATGATGGCAAGACCGTTGTCGCTGCGTGGGAAGATATCGCGCGTGCCGAGGGTGAGGAGTGTGTGTCCCCACGCGTGGAACGGGAGCCGCGTATGCGTGTCCCACGCGAGAGTCGTGCTCCGAGGGAACCGCGTGAAGGGCGCGAGCGGCGCGAACGCCCTGCGGGTATAAAGCAGCGGAATGACCGCAATGAGCGGAGTGAACGGGGAGGGCGCAATATGCGGAGCGCAGACCGCCGCCGCCCGCAGGGCGGCAAACGCCAGCCGCGCCGTGCGCCGCGCCTGCAGCAGGGCGATGAAGCGTATGAATAACGTGGAAGAACTGCATCCAAACGAGCGGGTTGACGCCCTCTCTTTGGGTGGACGGCAGATTATCCAGCGTACGGATGAATTCTGTTTCTCGATGGATGCCGTACTCCTTGCACATTTTCCGCGGTTCACGGGACGCGAGCGCGTGCTTGACCTCGGCACGGGGACGGGCGTTATCCCGCTCCTCATCGCGGATCACGTTGCAGAGATCACAGCGGTGGAGCTGAATCCCGTGCAGGCGGAACTTGCCACACGGAATGTGCGGCTCAACAATCTGACAGAGAAGATCACGGTGCGGGAGGGCGATTATCGCGACCCTCCCGCCCTTTTTGCGTGCATGGACTATGACCTCGTTTTCAGTAATCCGCCGTATCGCCCCGTGATGAGCGGCGCAGTCAGCACGGGCGCGCGTGCGGCGGCACGTCATGAGCTGACAGCGACCCTTGCGGATACGGTGCGCGCGGCTTCGTTCGCCCTCCGTCACGGCGGGCGGATTGCGATGGTGCACCTCCCCGAACGCCTCGGTGAGATTGTCCTTGCCCTCCATGCGGAGCACCTCGCCATCAAGCGTTTGCGTATGGTGCAGCCGCGTGCGGATCGTGCACCGAATCTCATGCTGATTGAGGCGGTCAAGGGTGCATCGCTTGCGGGTATGTGCCATGAGCCCACCCTTATCGTGCGCGATGGGGAGGGACACTATACGGAGGCTCTTCGTGAAATTTACGGCGGAAGCATCTGAGGAATCACTGCGCAAATGAAAAGGACGGCGACACATTGTTGTGTATTGCCGTCCTTCTGTTTGTCTGAACGCTTAGCCGCGCTTCTCCTCTGCCTTTGCCATGAATTTCTCCACGGCGACGGCGAAGCGCGCGTGCATGCCGCTGCCGATTTCCTCACGTTCATCGTACGCCGTTATCTTAAGTGAGATTGCGCGCCCGTCCACCGCCGTCACCTCGGCGATGGCACGGACGGTGAGCCCCGTCGGCGTCGCTGCACGGTGTTTGATATGCAGCTCCGTGCCGACCGTCGTCCACCCCTCGGGGCAGTTCATTTGACAGAGCTCTGCCGCTGCGCGCTCCATCAGCGCTGCCATCGCAGGCGTTGCGTACACCGCGAGCGAACCGCTGCCGACCGTCACCGCCGTATTTGCGTCCGTTACCGTGTCCACCGCCTCATGCGTCATGCCGACGGCGATCTTACTTGTATAGTCCATGTGCATTCTCCTTTGTATTGATACCGCATCCTCACCCATGTCAATCGCCGCGCACCATCTCCTACGCACATTATAAACACAATATACACACCTGTCCAGAAAAATGTAAATCATGGCATTTTGGGAATCACTGATAAATTCAGCCACGCCATCTTGACGCATCTTTTTTGCCCGCACTACGCCCGCGATCCTCCACATAGCTTTGGCTATGCGTCCGGTTTGCCTCCTTGTTCGGACGAAAA
>CALALM010000292.1 GCA_937925565.1 uncultured Centipeda sp. | reverse complement strand
CCTGTGGGCGGCGGAGGGGCTGCTCCGTAGGCGACGCCCTGCTGCGGTTGCCCCCCGTATGCGGGCGGTGCCCACGGTGCGACGCCCGTCTGCATCGGTGCCGGAATCTGCGCTGCGTAGCCCGTAGGTACTACCGGTGGAGGAGCCTGCGGAGGCGGTGCCATCTGTTGCGGGGCGCTCTGTTGACGTGCCGCCGATTCTGCCTGCGTGTCCACAAAATCAAAGCCGTTCAGCGTCACATTCACGCCGATGTGCGGCTGACCGTCATTCTTGCCGACCCACGCATTTGCGTCGAAGATATCGCCGTGGATCACGATGCGGCTGCCCTTGCCGAAGTACTTCATAATATTTTCGCCCTGCTTGCCGAATGCCGACACATCGATAAAGAGCGTCTTCGCCTTGCCGTCCTGCCCCTTTGCCTGCACCTGCGTCGCAACCGTGAACGTTGTGTAGGATGTCCCCGTCTGATTCGTCTTGACCTCGGGGTTCCTTGTCAGTCGGCCAAAAAATGATACATTCATTGAAATACTCCTCTCTTATTGGAACGGGTAGCCGTCATCAAACAGCAGTCCCGCATAGCCCGGTGTTCCCTTGCGTGACTCCGTGATGCAGAACTCGATCTGCTCCTGCAAGACCTTTTGAAAAAACGCGGGCGTTTGTGATGTATTCATATTGAGTGCCCGCGTGGCAAGGTAGTTTTCGATATTCGCCGTATCCCATCCCATGAACTGCCAGAGACGGACTAGCTCCTCGCGCGCCGGTTTATTGATATCGCAGCGGAACGCGCGGCCGCTCGGAGAGATATCGGACGGTGCGGATGTTGCTGCAGGTACTTCGACGGGATCCTTGCTCATCGTCGCCTCGATCTTGTCCGACTCCACAATCTCGAACATGGCGATGTAGAGATACCGCCGAAGATACGTCTGCACTGCGCCGAGGTTCTGCACCGGATGACACGCCTTAAGCTGCGCCGTGGACATTGGTGTTGTGATCTCCACCTTCGCATCCGGCTTCTCGCAGTCATAGATCGTCAGTGTCGCCATCTCCGCCGTGAATGAGATCACGGGAAAGATTTTCTGCTCGCTGCACAGTGTCATGATGCGCGGAAGGAAGTCGCCGAGTTCATAGTAGGTGTACCCCGCATACTCGTTCTTCTTCCCCTTCTTCAGATTGTCCGCAGCGAGCTGCACACGGATAGCCTGAATCTTTTCGAAAATATTCATCGAATGTGAAGACTCCTTCCCTGCTCAAGATGTGCGCCCGGAACCTCCTCACCTGCTTTGAGTGCATTCTTCACAGCGTCCTTATTCACCTCATACCGCGCAGGGATGAGATCCAGATAGCAGAGGGGAATTTGATCTTCATCCGTGATTTTGAGTGCCGGCGGATTGTTCTGCACGGCCATCGTGCCGCGTGTCGTGGTAACCTTGGATTTGCCCATCGCGTCAAGATTGCGCTGATACCACTCCTTAATGCTTCGGATGCGGTTGTCGATGATCTTCTGCCGATCCGTAAGGCGGGCTGCCTCTGCCTTCATACCGTCGCGCAGATTCTCGAGCGAGCGGATCAGCCCGATGCCGTTCTCACATTTGACGGCGATGTCTGCCTCAATCGATTGCAGACACGCCTCGAGTACCGTGAGATCCATCGTCTCATCTAGCACCATGTCCATAACGCCGTTAAAGGCGTCGCCAAGGTCATATAATGTTCTCATTACCTGTGCCTCCTTACGCGGGAATGATTGCCTTGAGCACCATCCGCAGCTCGCGGATCAGCTCAATCAGTTGCGGGATCGTCGTCTCCGGGTCGTGGATCCGATCCAGGCACGCGTCCGCTGCCTCCATATATGCGTCCTGCTTGTAGTCGTGGATCGGATTGTTTTTATCCTCCTTGCGGTATGGACGCAGGATCTTCACTCCTTCGATTGCATCCACATCGATGAAACCACGCTCTTTGAGGCGATGCTTGTACTTGCTCACTTGTTTGCGCTCCCAGTTAAGCGCCTCCATCACCTCGTCGGCGGACGCCTTCGGATGCTCAATGAAATAGTTGTAGAGTTTTTCGCAGTTCGTCATGTTGAAAACTCCTATACATCTGTGCTATACTCACGGAAGGAATATTTTTTGTCGCCCGGAGCGGTTAGCGTCGCTCCGGGTTCTTTTTATGCCTGTTCACGGTTCAGCTTCTCCGCACGTGCCATTGCCTCACGCTCATCGTGCAGCAGCCCTCCCGCATACTCGCGGTTGCCGCTGTGATCGACAACGCGCATATCCTTGATGCGGTAGACCTGATAGACCTTCTTACCGCCGAGGTACATACTTGAGATTTTCCACTCACTCTTCACTGCGTATCTCCTTTCTTAA
>CALALM010000291.1 GCA_937925565.1 uncultured Centipeda sp. | reverse complement strand
GGCTGTGGTTGCGGTTGTGGTTGTGGCTGTGGTTGCGGTTGTGGTTGTGGCTGTGGTTGTGGCGTTGGAGCAGTATCTGAAATCGTAATCTTGGTCACACGCACAACCTTTCTGCCGCTCTCCGTCGCCTCGACGAGGGTCGGTTTGACCTTGAAGTCCTTCGTCAAAAGTCCCGCCGCAACCGCCTTCTTTGCGGTATACTCCGATGCCTCCACGGTGTCGCCCGTATTGTCAGAATCCAGTACGGGAACACCACCCGCCGTCGTGGGCGCAATTACATAGTTTGTCTTGTCTGCGGCATCGTTCATCTTCGGATCGAAGCCGATCTGCAGCTTATATTTATTGTTCGTTGTCGGCGTCGGATTCAGAATGCCGTTCAGGACAATCTTGTCCGCCTTGTCATTCGCGAGGTCGGTGGAGATGCGGAAGGTCGCGCCGTTCAGCGCTGCCTCTGTGTTGCTGAATGTCAGCGTGCGCGTACCCGCAGCAGCTGCACGTGCCACATTCGGCGCAGCATATGCAATGTCGATGATACCGCCGTCTGCCGACAGATGGAAGCCGAGTGGTTTGCTCGGATCCTCACTCCAATTGGGCAAAACACTGAATCTCTCCGATGGATTGTCCGGGTTAAAGAGCGCGTACGAATCCACAGCCTCCTTGGGGTACCATGTTGCACCCTCCGAGAGGGCGAGCAGCACGCCACCGCGTTTATGCAGTGGAATGATACTGTTCAACGGATCTTTTACCTCCGCAATCCCGCCCGCAAAGTAGGAGTCCGCCCCCTTGAGATAGAGTTTGACATAGCCGCCTCTATCATAGGTGTCGGCATCGCTGTTATCACGTTTTGTGATGAGAATATCCCCGCGCAGCTCGACCTTCCCCGCGCCATTGGGATTGACCTTCAGAACCCCCGAAAAATCCATTGTGCCGTCACCGCGGCTGAGCGCTGCAAGGATATTGCCCGTCGGATTCAGGATTTTGATGCTGCTTCCCTTGAGTTCGACCGTGCGGTTTTCATACCGTCCTGTCGAATCATCATTGACCCCCTCCACGGTAATTGTACCGCTCGAAATATCGATATCTTCCGACACCGTTGCATCTGCCGTATAGGTCTGGGACGAGGTAATCGGCGCAGAGAGTGCCGCCGTGGGCACAAACGCCGTACCAAGTGTAAGCGCAAGGGCGATCTGTGCGCTCAGGCGCATCTGTTTGCTGTCTGTATTCGTCTTCATGTTCAACACTCCTATTCCGATGGACTTATGCTCGTCTGTTCCAGATAAAACTGCATCAGCCGTTCCGCCGCTGCGTGGAAGTAGTGCGCCGCCGCACGATAGTCCTCCGCCGCCTCGGCATGACAGCCCGCGAGGTAGGCAATGCGCGTCTCCCACGGCTCGGACGGCGCGAGATTACTCCACGGCGAGGCGTGCACCACGCGCCAATAGCGCTCATGCACGCGCGGGTCGGCGTAGTTGATCCACGGTTTTCCCTCATTGAGAAAATGCCAAATCGTATCCTGCGCGGAGAA
This sequence comes from uncultured Centipeda sp., assembly GCA_937925565.1. Taxonomy (GTDB): domain Bacteria; phylum Bacillota; class Negativicutes; order Selenomonadales; family Selenomonadaceae; genus Centipeda. Next base: position 1,778 of record CALALM010000291.1, on the reverse strand, counting down.
ATCCACATCCCACGGCGCAAAGGCATCCATCAGCCGCACATGATGCTGCGTGAACACGGCAAAGTTCCCATCCAAAGCGCAGTTGAGCGCATCCTGTTCGAGGAGGGGAAATGATGCACCATGCGTGCGCCACGCCTCGAGGACGCGCGCGGTCAGCCGCATGGAGCGCCAGCGTGCGAGGTCGATGAGCATGACGCCCGCGTTGAAGTAGTCCGTTCCCCTCATGCCGATGCGCTGTGCCTTGCGGGCGGCATCGCCCTCGCGTGCGGCGGCAAGCGGTGCAGAGCCGAGATCATATGCATACATTTCACTGAGCTGCCCGACGCAGAGCGTATCGGCATCGAGGTAGAGAATGCGCGTCAGTTCCTGCGGCACCATCTCCGGCATAAGGATCCGTGTGACTACGCTGCGGTTGATTCGCTCGCGCGGGATCCCCTTCGGAAACGGAATCTCATCCAGTCTCGCCCGCGCATCATAGATGTGAATGTCCGCGCTCGGAAATATGCGCCGAAAGTCCTCTAATCGATCGCAGTCCGCCTCTGTAATGCCGTCACAGACGAGGTGGAATCCGATCGCCTCCCCCGCGTTCTGCAAAACAGCGGAGGTCATGACAATCCCCGCATACTTCACATAGTTCGCGTCCACACCAAACGCAATCTCACAGCGCATCATTTGCCTCCACTCTTCTGATACAATAGGACGATAGGAGCAGTCAGATTATGCTATTATTATTTTCTCATATCTGAGAGAAATATCAATAAAAGTTGTCATAAACGAGGAAAGTATGTCATGAACGCAAAATGTTTCAAATTACTCTTGCATATCTGTATTGATTTTCATAGAATATTTTAAGGAGGTTTCATCCCTATGAAAATCGCTGTACTGGACGATAATCCGAACGATCTGCACGCGCTCTGCACAATGCTTGACACGATCTGTGGGGAGCATATGCCGCGCCCCATGATACGTGCGTTTACAGATGATAAGAAATTTCTTGCGCATATGTCCTCTGCGCGTGCCGATATTGTCTTTCTCGATATCTATTTGAAGGAATGCACGGGCATTCGGATAGCACAGATTTTGCGTACATTCAATAGAAACTGCGCAATCATCTTCGTGACGACAAGCCGTGACCACGCGGTCGAGGCATTCGGCGTGACGGCGGCGCACTATCTCATCAAACCGCTGACGGAGGCAGACATCCGTGAGGCACTGGCGCGCACGTCATTCTTTAAGAAGGATCGTCCAACCATCACGCTCACGATTGACTACACAGAGCAGCGTGTCCCCATCGAAAATATTCGCTACGTCGATGCCGACGGGCGTCGCTGCTCGTTTCATCTGACGGACGGCACGGTGCTTACGCCCTATATGACGCTTGCACGCGTGCGCGAGCTGCTGGAACATCTGCCGATGTTCCTCTCCTGCCACCGCAGTCTGCTGGTCAATATGGACGACATCCACCAACTGACGCCGGACGGTATTCTGCTCACAGACGGCACGCGTCTCCCTATCGCAACGCGCCGCAACAGTGAGGTCGAACGAAACTACCGCGCCTATATGCTGAAGAAGATGCGCGCAGGATTTACGTGATAGGGGCTGCTGCACGAAGTTTTCCAACTTCGTCCAACAGCCCCTATTTTTCCATAGGAGTTCGTTTATGAATCTGCCGCTTTCCATCGTGTGTCTGCAGGATCCGCTTGCCATCCCGCTCGTGACCGTATTCTATACGGTCATTCACGTTCTCCCCGCCAATCTGATCCGTCTCTATATCTTTC
>CALALM010000290.1 GCA_937925565.1 uncultured Centipeda sp. | reverse complement strand
TATGCCCGAGCAGATACGGCGTTGCGTGGTCGCCGCCAACCGCCTCATCGACAAGTGCCGCGATGAAGTCAAACATCTCCTCACCCGTCGCCTCCGCGCCAATGAAGTCGTAGACACCATCGACCTTGAGCGGCTTTGCGACGTGGGAGAGCATTTCATATTTCCCGTTGCCCGCAAGGCGGTAGAGCAGGACGCGCACGTTCGTCCCGCCGAAGTCGAGCGCAAGATAGTCGCCACGCTCCTCGCCCGTCGGGAGTCCCAGATAGGACGGCAGCATGCGCAGGGAGGAATCGGGCGATCCCGTGAGACCGAGGCGCATGTCCTGTCGAAAAGCTGCTGCCGCCTGATGCAGATGCTCCGTATCTATCGTAAACGCAGCGATAATATCATCGTAAAGCACGGGATCAAATGCCATATCTATTCCTCCTCATGGACCGGAGGCTCGTCTTGCTCCTCCGCTACCGTATGCAGGAGATGAACAAGCACGCGCGTAATGCGCACGCCGTCCACCTCCTCGACGTAGAACAGCGTCCCCGCATGGGCCGCCATCTGCCCCACGCGCGGCGCCTCGCCGAGCTGGTCATAGAGCCAGCCACCGATGCTGTCCACATCCTCATCCTCGATCCGCACTGCGAGGAGGTCGGCAACCTCCTCGAGCAGCAGTTTCGCATCCACAGAGCACACATCTCCTGCGCGCCACTCGACGCTCTCACGCTCCTCGTCGAACTCGTCGCGGATATCACCGACGATCTGCTCGATGATGTCCTCGACCGTCACCATACCTGCCGTGCCGCCGTACTCGTCCACCACGATCGCGAGCTGCGAGCCCTGCTCCTGCATCGTGCGCAGGAGGACACTGCCGTCCATGCTCTCCGGTACGACGAGTGCCTTTCGGATATAGCGGCGCAGGTTCAGCCGCTCCCCACGGATGAGCGGCGGCAGGAGGTCCTTGACGTGGATAAAGCCGATGATGTGATCCTTGTCCTCGTAACAAACGGGATAGCGCGTCTGCTGTTCCTCGAGGATGGTCTTGATGCGCTCGGCAGACGTATCGTCGAGATAGAGGCAGATCATGTCCGTGCGCGGAACCATGATCTCGCGTGCGTTCAGCTCCGTAAACGAGAATACATTGTCGACGAAGTCCGCCTCCGTGCTGTTGATCAGCCCTTGGCGGAAACTCTCCTTCATCAGGAGACGGATCTCCTCCTCCGTGTGCGCGTCCTCATTCTCCCCCTTCACATCATAGCCGAGGCGGCGGCTGATGTAGTTCGCCACCGTGTTCAGGATCCAGACAAAGGGGCGCATGACGCGACCGAAGAGCACCATCGGGAACGCGATCGCGAGCATGATGTTCTCGACGTTTGCAATCGCCATGGATTTCGGTGTCAGCTCACCGAGCACGATGTGCAGCGAGGTGATGATCGTGAACGCAATCGCAAGTGCGGCCGTGTGCCCCACCTCATCGGGCAGGCCCGCCGCCTGTGTCACAGGCAGAATGAGTGTCGCAATCGCAGGTTCGCCCACCCAGCCGAGTCCAAGCGATGCAAGTGTAATGCCGAACTGTGTCACCGAGAGCGAGTAGTCCAGATGTTCCGTGAGCTGCTTGGCGTATCCTGCGCGGCTGCTCCCCTCTGCGATCAGCGTTTCGAGGCGCGATGTTCGCATCTTCACACAGCAGAACTCCGCCGCAACAAAGAAGCCGTTCATAAAGATCAGAAAAGCAACGAGCAATATGTCGAGCAATGTGGGCAATATGTCCACGAACGATTTCCCCCTTTGGAAATGGATAACGCAGTGCCGCGTACTCAGGCACGCGGCACTCGCACAAGTTCAATCTCCATGCGCGCGGCGAGCGTCCTGAGTTTGTCCATCTCCCGCTCATCCACGAGCGAGATCACCGCGCCCGCCTTGCCCGCACGCGCCGTGCGTCCCGCGCGGTGGCGGTAGGTGCGCACATCCTCGGGCAGATCGAGATGGATGACATAGTCCACATCCTCGATATCGAGTCCGCGCGCGGCAAGATCCGTGGAGATGAGGAGCTCGGCGCGTCCTGTGCGAATGGCATCAAGCGCCGCGCGCCGCTGGTCGCGCCGTTCCTGTCCGAGCAGAGCAACGGCTTTGATGTCCTCGAAGCGCAGCTTTTCGAGTGCGTGCGCCGCATCAAAGCTGCGTCCGACAAAGACGAGTCCGCGTTTGATCGGCAGACGGCGCGTCAGCTTTTGCACCGCCTTTATTTTATCACGAAACGATACAATATGATAGTAATTTTCATACGTATCATTCGTACCCTCCACGCGGATGCAGCGCAGCGTGCAAAGGCTCTCTGCCATACGTACGGCGGACGTCCCCGCCGTCGCAGAGAGGAAGAGCATCTGTGTTTCCTTCGGCAGAAGCCGGATGACGGAACGCACGTCATCCAGATGCTGCTTGCCGAGGAGTCGGTCGAACTCGTCCAGAACAAGAACTTTTACACCCGTGAGCTTCAGCTTGCCGAGGCGGTTCAGTTCCTGCACGCGCGGCGCGGAGCCGACGACGAGCGCTGGCTTCTTCTTGAGCGCCTCGATCTGCCGCTTGATGTTCGCCCCACCGATGAGCGCCTGCACACCGATCGGCAGTCCTGCCGCCTGTGCAAGTTCGCGCGCGACCGTCGCGATCTGCATGGCGAGCTCGTGCGTCGGCGCGAGGATGAGCACCTGCGTCGTGCGCACGGCGGGATCGACGCGCTCTAGGATCGGTAGGAGATAGGCGAGCGTCTTGCCCGTCCCCGTCGGCGCCTCACCGATGAGGTTCTCCCCTGCACGTGCGGCAGGAATGAACGCCATCTGTATCTCCGTCGGCGCCGCGATGCCGCGCTTTTCGAGCGCGGCGATATAGTTTTCGGGCACGCCGAGCAATGAAAATGTCCTCATAGTATTCTCCGAGTCAATCAAAAAACAGCGCATCCATCTCCGCCTGTTCATCTGCTGTCGGCGTGTAGCTGCCGCGCGCAACGGGCGTAGGTGCAGACGCAAACGGCGGCGCTCCCGCCGCGCCATTCGCGGCGCGTGGAATCCGCTTTCCCGTAAAGTCCGGCTTACCGTCCGTATCGTTTGCTGTCATGCGGCACTGAGGGAACGCGGAGCAGCCCCAGAAATCGCCGTGCTTCCCCTTGCGCTTCAGCATAACGCCGCGCCCGCATGCGGGACAGGGTACGCCTCCGCCGCCCGAGATTGTCGCCGTCAGTGCCGCAGCGCAGAGCTCGCGCGCAAACGCCTCCTGTCCCGCGAGGAATTCCTCGGGGGTCCCCTCGCCCTGTGCCATCGAATGCAGACGATCCTCCCAGACTGCCGTCGCATCGGGATAGGTCATCGCATCGGGGAGCGCGTCGATGAGAAGATACGCCTCCGCCGTCGGCGTCAGCACCTTCTTCTTGCCGGCGGCGTTCAGGAATTTGCGCCGGATCAGATCCTCGATGATGCTCGCGCGCGTCGCCTCCGTCCCGATGCCGGAGACATCGCGCAGCATCTTCTTCGCCGCCTCATCCTTCACATATTTGTGGATTTCCTTCATGCCCTGCAGAAGTGTCGCGGGCGTAAAGCGCGAGGGCGGCTTCGTCTGGCGCGTGGAAAGGTCTGCCGACACGTAGTTCGCCGCGTCTCCTTTCTTCATCGGAGGCAGTACGGCGCTCTCCTCGTCCTCCTTCTCCGCGTCCTCGGTCTCGCTCTTT
>CALALM010000289.1 GCA_937925565.1 uncultured Centipeda sp. | reverse complement strand
GCGCGAGATGTAGCGGTCGCGCTTCCATGCGAGTCCGACATCCACGAACACGGGAGTGGCGAGCGGGACGGCACGAATGCCGGGGGTGTCGCGCACGATCATATCAAGCAGGAAAGCGTTGCCGACGCCGCTTGCGACGAGTCCCATAATGGTGACGACCTGATTGGACTCGAGCACGATGTTCGGTGTGACGCCTGCCGTCTTCATCTTTTGCAGCATGGTTTGCCGGAGGAAGGAACCCTCTTTGAGCATGATGAGGTTATGCTCCTCGACATCCTGCAAGGTGATTGCCTTGCGTGCAGCGAGGGCGCTGTCGGCGGGAACGCAGCAGACAACTTGGCTGCGTGCCATCGGGAGGAGTTGAAGATTGGGCGAAGAGTCGGGAATGATGATGATGCCGAAGTCCAGTTCGTCGCGCTCCAGTTGTTCGCGGATCGCGACGGAGCCCTCTTCGTGCAGATAGACATCGAGATGGGAGTAGCGGCGCTGGAAACTCGAGAAGATTTTCGGAAAGAGATAGGCGCCCATCATCGGCGGGATGCCGATCTTGATCGTGCCCTTTTGGAGCTGCTTGTAGTCGTTGACTTCGAGCACGGCGTCCTGTATGTTGCGCAGCGCGACTTCAACGCGACCGAGGAAGACCGCACCCTCGGGCGTCAGGGAGAGCTGCTTCTGACTGCGGTCAAAGAGCTGTATGCCAAGCTCGCCTTCAAGTTTTTTGATCGCAACGGTGATGTTCGGTTGGGAGACACGGAGGCGTTCAGCGGCGCGCGTAATGTTCTTGAGCCGGCTTGCCATCTGGAAATATTCCAACTGCCGTAGTTCCATAAGACTATCCTCCTAATAATTTTTTTTTATGCGTTTTCTATTATATCATATTTTCAATGAATATATGATAGGATAATAGAAATTTATTGAAAAATTTTCTTGAGTTTTTTGGAGTTTTTTTAAAAAACAGGTAGGATTTTTCGATGACTTATGGAATAATATAAAAAGATGTGGACGGGTATCTGAAGGATCAGACGAGAGGACGTCCGACAATCGAGAGAAATGGAATGGGGGCTTTTGTTTTGGAAAAATCAACGGTCGTGGGGATCATCATGGGACTTATCTCGGTCTTTGTTGGTATGATCTTGAAGGGGGCTCCGCTGACGGCGCTCAATAACCCGGCAGCATTCCTCATCATTATCGGTGGGACGTTCTCATGTCTGTTCATTGGGTTTCACATGGAGCAGCTTGGGAATTTTATCAACCTGATCAAGAAGACCTGCCAAGTTCCGAAGATGCAGGAAAAGGGACATCTCGTGCAACAGTTTATCGAGCTGTCACAGATCGCGCGCCGCGAGGGTATTCTTGCTCTCGAGAGCAGGGCGCAGGAGATTCAGGATCCGTTCTTCCGAACGGGTCTGGGAATGGTGATCGACGGTATGGATCCGGACTTTGTCAGTGACGTTCTGGATGCGGAACTTGCGATCATGCAGGAGCGTCATGCCGAGGGGCGCTCAATGTTTACGCAGGCGGGCACCTACGCGCCGACGCTGGGCGTTCTGGGCGCGGTCGTCGGTCTAATCGCGGCTCTTGGCAACCTGAACGATATCGACGTGCTCGGTCACTCGGTTGCAGCGGCGTTCGTTGCGACAATTCTCGGTATCTTTACGGGCTATGTTCTTTGGCTGCCTATCGCAAACAAGCTCAAGATCCTGTCGGAGCAAGAAGTCAGCCAGAAGCGCATGATTATCGAGGGCATTTTGTCTCTGCAGGCGGGCGATTCTCCGACGGCGATCGAGGCGAAGCTCATGGTCTTCATCCCGCAGTCGGAGCGTGAGGCACTGAAGGGAGGCAGCTGATATGGCGAGAAGAAAACATGCGAAACCGCATGAGGAGGAAGCAAGCGAGGCTTGGCTCCTGCCATATTCCGATCTGATGACACTGCTCCTTTCGCTCTTTATCGCACTCTTTGCCATATCGCAAACGGATGCGTCGAAAATGCAGGCGCTCTCGCAGGCGTTTTCTGCAGCGTTCAATATGGGCAGCCCGTCCTTCTTCTCGGGGATGGGACCCTCCACGGCGATGCCAAATACACCGTCAACGATGGCAGAAAGTACAAACGCCGCCTATATGCAGGAGAATGAAACCCTGCGTGAGGCACAGGAGAAAATCGAGCAGTACATCAAGGAAAATAATCTGCAGGATCAGGTGAGCACGGAACTCTCCGAGGAGGGGCTCATGATCCGCCTGAAGGAAAAGGCACTGTTTTCCTCCGGTTCTGCGGCTCTGCAGGGGCAGGCGGAACAGATTGTGCCTGTGATTGCAGCGCTCCTCTCCTCCCTGCCGGAGCGGGTAACGATTTCCGGACATACGGATAATGTGCCAATTTCGACGGCGCAGTTCCCGTCGAACTGGGAGCTCAGTTCTGCGCGTGCGGTGAGTCTCATGCGCGGCTTGATGGGCGCACAGCCTGCACTGAACCCTGCGCGGTTCAGTGCGCTCGGTTACAGCGAGTACCGTCCGATCGCCTCGAATGACACCGAGGACGGGCGGGCACAGAACCGCCGCGTCGAGGTGTTCATCGCGCGTAGTATGCGCTTTAGTCAGGGGGATGAGATCAGTGCCTCTGACGGACAGGTGACGACGAGTGCGAATGCGCCGTCCGGTGCGATACCGTCACAGGCAAATGCGACATCGCAGGCGGGCGTTGTGCCTGCGCCGTTGCAGCGTTGAGCGTAAGCAAAAAGAAATTGAAAGGGGCTATTGCGGGCGCAATGGCTCCTTTTTCTGTCATCGGCGGGGAGGCATTATGATTCTGGGCATCGGCAGCGATATCATCCACATCCCGCGCGTGGTGCGGGCGATTGCAAATGAGCGCTTCCTTGCACGCGTCTATACGCCGCGTGAACGCACGTATGCCGAGAGCCGTGGTGCATCTATGGCGGCGAGTCTTGCTGCCCGGTTTGCGGGCAAGGAGGCTGTGCTTAAGGCGTTCGGCACAGGTCTGCGGAGCGGAAAGCTGATGGATATCGAAATACTGCCGGATGATCTCGGTGCGCCTGTCGTTCATTTGGACGGATTTTTTGCTGCGCGCGCACGGGAGATGGGCGTCACGCGTGTATGGGTCACGCTCAGTCATGAGCACGACTACGCGATCGCATATTGTGTTTTGGAGGGTCGGCGATGAATGTATCGTTTGCAGAGGATATGCGCCGTATTGATGCGTGTGTGGTGCGGGACTACGGTCTGCCTGCCATTGCCTTGATGGAGAATGCCGGACGCCGGTCGGCAGAGGAGGCCGCTGCGATGGTCGGCGGGGCGACGGACAAGGTGTTCGCCGTCTTCGCGGGCGGCGGCAACAACGGCGGGGATGCCTTTGCTGCGGCGCGTCATCTCATGAATATGGGTGCACGGGTAAAGCTTTTCTTCACGGGAGAGGAAGAGCGTCTCGGTGAGGCGGCGCGTGCGATGTATGATGCCTTGCGCGCGATGGGCGTGGAGATACGCCCGCTCGTGAGTGACCGTGACTGGGATCGTCTGCGCGTCTCCCTCCGCTTTTCGGATGCCGTCGTGGACGGTGTTCTCGGCACGGGGGTGCATGGAGACCTTCGCAAGAATATTCTGCGCCTGATCGAGGAGATCAATACCGCCGAGAAGCCTGTCATGGCAATTGACATTCCAAGCGGGGTGGAGGCAGATACGGGGCGGATCGCTTCGTGTGCCGTGCGTGCGGATCGGACGCTCGCACTCGGATTGCCGAAGGTCGGGCATCTCCTCGGGCAAGGGGCGAACGCAACGGGACATCTGCTTGTCGACGACATCGGTATTCCCCACGCGCTGCTTGCAGGAGATGAACTGCGCCAGTCGCTGATCACACGGGAGGCAGCGGCAAGGCTCCTGCCTGCGCGCGCACGTGATGTGCACAAGGGGACGTGCGGGCGCATCCTCGTGCTCGCGGGCGGGCTCGGCATGACGGGCGCAGCGGCGCTCGCAGCAGAGGCGGTGTTGCGCGTCGGCGCAGGGCTCGTGACGCTCGCGGTGCCGGAGCTGCTCTATCCCGTGCTCGCGGCAAAGCTGACGGAGGTTATGGTCGTCCCCGTGTCGGATGACGGGATGGGATATTTTGCCGGGGACAAGGCGCTTGCAGAGGCGCTTGCACTTGCAGGGAATGCGGATGCGGTGCTGATTGGTCCCGGCATCGGACGTGCAGAGGGGACAAGCGAATTTGTCCGCCTCTTTGCCGCAGATGTGAAGGCGCCGCTTGTGATGGATGCGGATGCGATCGGTGCGTTCCGTGGACATCTCGACGCATTGCACGCCCTGCCGCAGGTGCCGGTCCTGACGCCGCATCTCGGTGAGTTCGCAGGACTCCTCGGTAAAACTGTAGAGGAGGTGGAGATCGATCTCCTCGGTATTGCGCGTGAGGCGGCACACGCGCATCAGGCGGTCTTTGTCGTGAAGAGTGCGTGCACGATTGTCGTCTATCCCGATGGGGATGCGTTCTTTACGACGTGCGGCAATGCGGGTATGGCGACGGCGGGCGCGGGCGATGTGCTTGCGGGTACGGTCGCGGGTCTGATGCGGCAGATGGAGAGCGGCATGACGCCGATTGTCGGCGTCTATGTGCACGGGCGTGCGGGTGATATTGCGTACGAACACTGCGGCAACGGACTTGTCGCGGGCGATATTCTGGAACTTCTGCCGCAGGCACTGAAGGAACTTAGTTGACAAGATGTCTCTGTGGTACTATGATATGGGAAATTTTATTTGAAAGAGGCGCATATTATGGCAAAGGCGGATATTGACTGGGGAAACTTGGGGTTTGCATATCGTCCCCTGCCGCAGCGCTATGTGGCGAACTATGCAAGTGGTGCATGGGATGAGGGTGGACTTTCATCCGATGCGACGGTCACGATCAGCGAGTGCGCAGGCATTCTGCAGTACTGTCAGGAGGTTTTTGAGGGGCTGAAGGCATATGAGACGGTGGACGGGCATGTGGTGACGTTCCGCCCTGACCTCAATGCGGCGCGCATGTATGACTCAGCGGCGTACCTCGAGATGCCTTCGTTCCCGAAAGAACGCTTCCTTGCCGCAGTGGATGCGGTGGTCAGGGCGAACCGCGACTATGTGCCGCCGTACGGCTCGGACGCGTCGCTCTATTTGCGCCCCTTTATGTTTGCTTCGGGGGAGGTGATCGGTGTGAAGCCGGCAGACGCCTACCAGTTCCGCCTCTTTGCGACGCCGGTCGGACCCTATTTCAAGGGCGGCGCAAAGCCTGTGCGTCTCTGCGTGAGTGCGTTCGACCGTGCGGCGCCGCATGGCACGGGGCACATCAAGGCGGGACTGAACTACGCGATGAGTCTGCACGCCTATATGGCGGCGCATGCGGCAGGCTTCGATGAAAATATGTTCCTCGATGCGGCGACACGCACGTATATCGAGGAGACGGGCGGCGCGAATTTCCTGTTTGTGACGAAGGACGGCACGCTTGTGACACCGAAGTCGGGTTCCATCCTGCCGTCGATCACGCGGCGTTCACTTGTATACATCGCCGAGCACATTCTCGGGATGAAGGTGGAGGAGCGTCCCGTGGCACTGGCGGAGCTCCCCGATTTTGCGGAAGCCGGACTCTGCGGTACGGCAGCGGTGATCTCGCCGATTGGTTCTGTGACACATGATGACAAGGTGATCGCTCTGCCGAGCGGTATGGAGCACATGGGATCCGTGCTGCAAAAGCTCTATGATACGCTGCGCGGCATACAGCTCGGGACAATGGAGGCTCCCGAGGGGTGGATCCGTAAAATCTGCTGATGTAATTTATAATTTCGTCTCCTTTGCGAAGAGTGTTCCGACGGGTTCGGACGTGCTTTATCGGGGGACGAAATTTTTTTGAAAGAATGCCGCGGACCACAAGGATTTTCGATATTCAGAGAGAAATCTAAAAAAGGACATGACGTACAGCGCGTGTGCATTGCTGTTCGTAAGGGATGTATTGGGAAAATATGCGAAACAGTTTCGCTCCTGGGGGTTCTTATGCCGCTTGATTTTACGATGCCGACACAGTTCCGCGGCATTCTGTCAACAATCACGCTGCTTGATATTCTCGATATTCTGATTGTGGCGTTCATTCTTTACCGCGTCTATCTCATGCTTGAGGACACACGTGCCATTACGCTCGCGAAGGGGATTCTTGTGCTTCTCGGTGTGACGGTGATCGCGAGTTATTTCGAGCTGCATGTGATCTCGTGGCTCCTGCAAAAGTCTGTGACACTGCTCTTTGTTGCACTGCCGATTGTGTTCCAGCCGGAACTCAGGCGTGCCCTCGAGC
>CALALM010000288.1 GCA_937925565.1 uncultured Centipeda sp. | reverse complement strand
GCTGTACGCCGCCGCAATGCCCCATCCGCGCAGCGATACCTGATTGTTGTCCGTAAACTGCGTCCTGCTCTTGTGCACCGTACCTGCGTCATAGAACGTGCTGAACGTCAGCCCGCGTAGCGGCGCATGATAGCGCAGCTCCGCCGTCGCAAGAATGCCCTCATCGCCCGTACCCTCGCCCTGCGCATAGGCACGCACGCCGTTCGGACCGCCGAGATAGAACTCCTCCGAGTTATCGAGATTCCGACTCGCCTTCTGCCCCGAAACCTTGACGAGGATGTCTGTCATATTTCCAAGTCGCTGCACCGCAGTCGCATCCGCCTCGAGCTTCATATACGTCCCTTCATTCGTCCGGCTCTCTCTGCCCAAAATCTTGCTGTAGGGGGTATCATAGCTCAGACGTCCCACCGTCAGATTCGCATTGTAGTTCAATGCCGTTCCGCCATAGAAGCGCTGCATGCCGACCAGTCCCGCATAGATGCTGTGCGTATGCTTTTCGCCCTCGAGCTCGAACTGTGTAATATCATCGTTCAGATCACGATAGTTGTATCCGTAGCGGAAGAGGAGGCTGCGGTCCGTCAGATGATAGAGCGGCGCCTGCCCAAAGATCGTAAACGTCAGCGACTGCCCTTCCGCACCGAGTTCGGCAAGTGCACCACCTACCTGATAGTTCATGCGCGAAATACCAACACCGAGCGTCGAGCCGCCGTGCCCGACCACCGTCTCATAGTTCGCATAGAAATTGCGCAGACTCCCGTTCGAGATCAGCGCACCCGCGCTTACCTTGTCACCCGTCCCCGACGGATTGTAGAACGTCTCCTGCAAACCGTAGCGATAGCGTCCCGTGCTCGTGCTCCCATAGTTCTCCACATAGAAAACCGTATTCGACTCCTTCGAGTCCTCAATGCGCACCGTCAGCTTGCTCGTGCCGAATTCCGTCCCCGGACTCAGCACGCCGACTGCACGTGCTCCCGTCGCATCCGACACAGAGTAGAGCGCCGTCTCGAGCTTCTCTGTCGTAATGATATCGGAGGGCTTCAGCGCCGCAATAACCCCCTGTGCCACCTTCGTTTTGAGGCGGCTGTTATTCTCGATCGTGATCTCATCATAACGCCCCGGCAAAACGCGCAGCACAATGATGCCGTCCGGGCTGTCCTGCGGCGGCAGATACACTGCAGCGGCAGGATATCCATGCGTACGACAGTACGCGGTCAGCGCATCCACCGTGCGGCGCAGTTGTGTCATCGTTCGCTGCTCGCCCATCCCCTCTTCAAGAATGCGCGTCAGCTCCTTCTTATCGAGGAACAGATCCGGTGCCTCCATGATGAAATTTTCAATCGTGAACTGCGCGTCATCACCATCCTGTCGATAGATCGGCGTCCGATCCTCCAACCCGATCCGAGATCTCGGCTGCTCCTGTGCAATATCCGCCCCCGGACGTGCAAGCGACGGCGCGGCAAGACCCGTTGCGCCGGCAGCAGCAACCCCCGCACAAATACACGCGGCAAGTCCCGCACGCACGACTGCATTCTTTTTCATACAATTCATCCTGTTACACACGATATGTCTCAACCCCTATATACTGTTCATACTTTGTTCCCATTCTAGCATCTTCGAGGGGAAAACACAAGAGAACAGAGGCATTCATGTTGCATTCCAACACTATTTGTTGTAGACTTTTCAAAAACAGATGTGGAGGATACGCCATGAAAAAAATTCTGTTCGTCTGCCACGGCAACATCTGCCGCTCCCCAATGGCAGAATTTGTTATGAAGCATCTTGTGCGCGAGATGGGACTTGCGGATGAAATTATTGTCGAGTCCAAAGCCCTGCACCGCGACGAACTCGGTAGCGACACCCATCGCGGTACACGCGAAGTCCTGCGCGCATACGGCATTCCATTCAGCAAACGCAGTGCAGCACTCATGACTGCCGCCGACTATGCGGCATACGACTGCATCATCGGCATGGACACGGAGAACATGCGCGATCTTGACCGCCTCACGGGCGGCGACCCCGAAGGCAAAGTCCGCCGCCTCCTCTCCTATACCGGTGAAGAGCGCGACGTTGCCGACCCGTGGTATACCGGCAACTTCGACGCGACCTATCGCGATGTTGATGCCGGCTGCCGTGCCCTGCTGCGGGAACTGATGCAGGACAAACGGCATGAGACAGGCGAAAGGGGACGGGCATGAACTACGAAAAAGCAGCCGCCTTTTGGACGGAAAAAGACAAGAACGCCGTGAAAATGCCAAAAAACGAACTGCATGCCGCCATTGAGGACTTCATAAAGGCACGCAACACCTGCGCTCTTGCCGTCGCGGACGGCGACTTCATTCGCTGCACCCCGCTCACCTATAAATATCGCGCGGGCAAATTCATCATCTTCTCCGAGGGCGGGCTGAAGTTCCGTGCCCTCAAAGAGAACAAGTACGTCGCTCTCGCCATCTATGACGAATACAAAGGACCGGGCAGCGCAAAGAGTCTGCAGGTCACGGGCATTGCCACCGTCATAGGTGCAGATGATCCCAACTATGCCGCACAGCTTGACTCCCTCGACATTAACGCCGCTCACATGCAAAAGCTTCATCTCACCCTCATCCTCATCACGCCAATCACGCTTGAATACCTCGACGCCGCACTAAGGGACAAGAGCTACAGCCCACGACAGTGCCTCAAAATATCATAAACAGCGACCCATCGACTCAAAATGTCGATGGGGCGCTTCTTACATCCTTACCTATTCAATTTACTGCTCGCCGAACACTTCGTTCATGAGCGTGAAGACGGTTTCATCCGTGACGCGGATGCCGGTCTTACTGATGTCGGTGCCGTCCTTGACCATGTTGATGGAGGGCGGCGTATAGGAGACCTCCGCCTCAGCTTTACGTCCGAAGTGGTTGCGGCGGTCGAGAGAGGCGTTCTCGTAGGCGTACTCATCAGGAGTCATCTTGTTCATGTCCACAAGAGCCTTGTAGTACTCGTAGTCGGGAAGATAGGGCCCCATGTGGAGCGCGGTCGCGTTTGCGGGATCCTGTACAAAGCGATAGTTACGCGATACCGTGTCGCCGTCCGCCGTTCCATCGGGGAGTCGGTGAACCGATCCGTCCGCCGCGCGGTAGTAACCGTTGATGGCGTAGTCGCCCCAACGCAGACGCCCGTTCGGGGAGTCATAGTAGATCTCACCGGGGAGCACTTCGCCGCTGACGCCGGTTTCGTAGTTTTTGCCGCTTGGCGTGCCCGTGTAGCTCTTGGGCAGCCCGTCGTTGATCCAGCGCGTCTGCTCGTCCGCCTTCAGGTGAATCTCCTGCGGATTGATTCTGCCCTTGCCGACAGCGCTCGTCACCTCGTTGCCATTGCTATCGACAATCTTATAGTTGGCGGCATCTGCACCGGAGATTGCGAGCGTGTAGTTGACATCCTTGTCAATGACCGTGCCATGACCGTTCTTCCACACATCATCCTGCCACGCGACATTCTTGTCCGCATAGGAAGCAGTCGTGTCGTTGCGAATGTCATCGCCCGCGATAAAGGCAGGCGTATTTATATCCGCTTTGTGGCGGAACTGCATGAGCGCATCTCCGCTGCCCGTGATGAGGTTGCCCTCGGCATCACGCGCCGCATTCACAACGGTATTCGTGCCGTCATAGGTCTTCGTCAGATACGGCAGCTGTGCCGCCGTAATCGCACGGCGGTTGATCTTGCCGCGTCCCTCACCCGTGACGACACCGTCCCAGCCGCCATCGAAATCAAAATTCCGATTGTTGAGCTGTACCTTGTAATCCACGATCTTGCGGTCTGCGGCGTGCTTGTCCGGCGTCCTGCCGTCCGCACTCATATACGTACCCGTAACGCCTGCAATATCCGTGTCGGGCAGGTTGTAGTTTTTCCATCCCGCCGAGCGCGGCAGACGTACACGGCTCGTCCCCTTGTCGATGTACTGCTTCGCATCGGAAACCGCCGATGTACCGTCGTACTCCTTCTCTGCGTCACGGAAGCGGAAGTCGAAGTCGCTCTCGCGCACATTCGCCTTATTGATGGTACCCGTGCCGTAGCCCGTCTCGTCAAACTCATAATTCTGCGCATCGTCGCCGAGGATCGTGCGCAGGGCATCGCCCACACCACGGTACTGCACGGACTTGTCCGTGTCCGCATTCGCGTCGGGCGTAAACGAGCGATCCGTCCTGCCATAGCCGTAGTCGCTCGGCAGCGTCAGATCATTGCCCGCCCCATCCCGGAGGATCAGCTCATTGCCAAAGATACGCGCGTGATCCCTTTGCAGCGTCTTCCGCGTATCACCGTCC
Organism: uncultured Centipeda sp.; assembly: GCA_937925565.1. Taxonomy (GTDB): domain Bacteria; phylum Bacillota; class Negativicutes; order Selenomonadales; family Selenomonadaceae; genus Centipeda. Next base: position 1,923 of record CALALM010000288.1, on the reverse strand, counting down.
GTCACATATGTCGCCGGCGTCTCATCGTTCGTACTCGTCGCATCATAGGATTTGCTGACGTGGTCGAATGTGAGATCCAGACGGCGCGGCGTGATGGAGTTGTTGCGCGTCGTCAGCTGCGAGATCGTATTGCCGAGCGTATCGACAATCTCATAGTCGCCCGCGTGCGCCGCGTCAACGCCCACATTGTACGTGACCGTCTTGCCTGTGCCCACGTTCTTGTCGTCAAAGGTCGCAGTCGAGATGTTCCGCACGCCGTCATTTGTGAGGAGTCCGGTATCGCCGTCCTCCGTGCTCATGCGCACAATGCTGTCGCCATCCGTGACGCGCGTGCCACGCCGATAGGTCTTGATACTCGTATCGGTCGGATCGTAAACCTTGTTGGTACCGTCATAGATCTTCGTCAGCTGTCCCGGCGCATACGCCATAACCTTGCGTTTCGTGATGACACCGTCCGCCTGCTTCGTGAGATCCCCGCTGATATCGAAGTTGCCGCCCGTGTAGGTCAGCCCATAGGTAACACGCGGCTGCGCGCCGCCCGCCACATGCTCGTTATCGTAGTGCGTCGAGTCCTCATCGGAACGGATCGTGAGATCATTTCGGATATCAATGTCCGTGCCGCCGATGTTCACCGTCGCACGCGTGAGATAGTTCTTGAGCGCGTCGGGCGTATTCTGCCCGTTGTACTTGACTGCACGCGTACCGTCGTAGACCTTGGTCGCAGAATCAAAGACAAGACCGTTCGTGATATCGTTTGCACGGATCGGACGCGGCAGGATCTTCCCCTTTCCGCTGAGCGTATCGCTGTCGATGCGGTAGTTCTTCGCGTAGCCCGTCGCGTTGCGTCCTGCGTAGTCGGCAAGCGCCGTCTTGAGACCGCTGTACGAGATATCCTTATCGACAACAGCGCCATTCCTGCGGCTGACATTCGGGTCGGAATATAGTCCGTCGATCTTGTCTGCCGCCGTCTGGTCGAAGCTAAAGGACTCGCCGCCCACGAAGCCGCTGAGCCGGAACTTGCCCGCCTCCGGATGCGGTGCCGTGCCCATCCCATCGGGACGGACAACCGTGCGTGTACCGTCATAGAGCTTGTCGATGTTGTCCACACCGACCGTCAGTGTCTTCTTGTAGATATCCCCCTTTCCGCTTCCGACGCCCCTCATCTTGCCATCGCTGTCGGGTGTGTCAACCGCACCGATCCGGTAGTTGGAAAGCGTAGCGGCATCGCCCGAGAGCGTCAGCGCGTAGTTCACATTCAGCCCTGCCGTCCCCGGTGTACGCGCTTCCGCTTCTTCCCTCGTCTCTGTCGAGGCGTCGGGGCTGCTGTACGTTCCCGTAACGGCAAGCTGAACCCTGCTCTTGTCGCGATCGACGACCCCCGTCAGATTCTCCCGTGCCACTGCGTTGACATAGGCGCGGTTATCCTGGTCAAAGGTCTGTTCTGCGTCGTATTCCTTGACAATGTGCTTGGGCATACGCGTCGCGAGGTTGCGCTTTGTAATCGTATCGCCCGTGTGATTGATGGTTCTGTTGCGTCCGCCGTTGAACTCGAAATTTGCCGCATTGATCGTGACATCATAGTTGATGCCGTTTGCATGCGCGACATTTTCATCGTTGTACTGCGCACCGTTGAGGCTGATGTCGTCGAGATTGATCGGAACCGTATTCCCACCGCCGAGATCCAGCGTACTGTTTTGGAAATACCGCTTGACATGCGCCATGTCCTTATAGGTCTGATCGCCCTCGTGCCATTCGACATCCTTCGTGCCGTCGTATTCCTTTGTGGCATTGTTGATGTTGAAATTAAAGTCATTGACACTGACCACGCGCTTGCGGATCGTGCCCTTGCCGTATGCCGTGTCCGCGACCGTATAGTTGTTCGCGTGTGCCCCGGAGAGCGTGCTCCCGAGATTCGTATACTGA
>CALALM010000287.1 GCA_937925565.1 uncultured Centipeda sp. | reverse complement strand
ACCATAATCTTGGTGACATTCAGGCGGCGCAGGTTGTCATTGATGACGCATTCATTCGCCACATCCAGATGGCTGCTTGCTTCGTCCAAAAACAGGATTTTCGGCTCGCGGTACAGCGCGCGGGCGAGAACCAGCCGCTGTTTCTGCCCGCCCGAGAGACCACCCGCGAGCACATCCGCTTTCTCCGTGAGCTGCATGCGCACGAGCACTTCCTCCGTGCGCGTACGCCGCTCCGTGCGCGGGAGGCCGTAGAGTCCGCCGTAGAACATCATATTCTCGCGCACCGTCATATTCGTGTAGAGGCTGAACCGTTGGGACATATAGCCGAGCGACTGACGCACACGCTCCGGATGCGCCGCCGTGTCACAGCCGAGCACGAACGCTGTGCCGCTTGTCGGCGGGAGGATGCCGCAGATCATGCGGATCGCCGTGGACTTTCCCGAGCCGTTCGATCCGATGAATCCGTAGATCGCGCCGCGCGGCACGGAGAGGTTCAGATGATCGACGGCGGTGTAGCTGCCAAAGACACGCGTGAGCTCATGCGTTACGATCACAGGCATATCGCCCGTATGCGCCTCACGTTCCATGACGCGCCCCCAGCTCTACATCCGCGGGCATGCCGGGCTTTAGAATGCCCGTGGTATTATCCACCGCGACCTTTACGCCAAAGACGAGGTTCGCCCGCTCATTCTTCGTGATGCTCTGGCGCAGCGTGAACTCTGCCGCGTCGCTGATCTCCGCAATAATGCCGTGCAGCGGCTCCGCCTGCCCATCGATGTAGACGCGTGCCGGATCGCCGAGATGAATGCCCCCGAGCATATCGGTCGTCACATAGATCTTGATCCAGATATCCGCAGGGTCGATGAGGGTTGCAACGGATGCGCCTGCACGGACAAACTCGCCTACCTCATAGTTCTTTGTCAAGACAATACCATTACGCGGTATGCGTATGGTGAGGTCATCGATCACGGAGTCATCCATCGCGAGGATTGCCTGCTGCCGCCGCACATCCTCCTCTGCCATCCGGATGTCCTCGGGGCGGCTGCCGTTCTCCAGCAGCCGCTGCTCCTCCTCGCGTGCGTGCAGGTTGGCATCCGCCGTGTCACGCGCCTCACGCAGGGCGTCAAATGCCTGCTGGGCGATGGCGCCCTCTGCGAGGAGCTCCGTACCGCGTGCATAGTCGGCGCTCGCAC
>CALALM010000286.1 GCA_937925565.1 uncultured Centipeda sp. | reverse complement strand
CAATCCTCGGCGAGACATCACATACGGGAAGTCTGCGCTTTGTCGATGCGGACGATCGTCATACGGGACATCCCGTCATCGGCTATGTGCCGCAGTATCTGCGCCTCGACCTGAGTGCACCGACAACGGTTTTGGATCTCTTTATGGCGTGCCAGACAAAGCGCCCCGTCTGGCTCTTTCCTGCGCGCGGCTGCCGTGCGCGGGCACGCGCAGGATTGGCGCGCGTGCGCGCAGAGCATCTGATCGACCGCCGCCTCGGCGCGCTCTCGGGCGGAGAGCTGCAGCGCGTTCTGCTTGCACTCGCACTTGACCCATTGCCGAATCTCCTCCTGCTTGATGAGCCGGTCTCGGGCGTCGATCAGAACGGTCTCGCTCTCTTTTATGACATCTTGGGTCAGCTGCGCGCGCAGGAGGATCTCGCGATCCTCCTCATCTCGCACGATCTCGGCATGGTTGCGCGGCATGCGGACAAGGTCGTGCTGATGGATCACGGGATTGCGGCAGCGGGGACACCGATGGAGGTCTTTGCCGATCCGCAGATGGAACGGCTCTTTGGCATTCTGCCCGATGTTGGCCAATTGCGGCGGCAGATGGCAGAGAGGAACGGAGAGGAGGCACGTTTATGGAACTGATCTATGACGGGATGGATGCACTTCTCCCGTTTGCGTGGATGGAGTACACATTCATGAAGAACGCCCTCCTCGCGATCCTCCTCATGACGCCGCTCTTCGGTCTGCTCTCGACGATGGTGGTCTCGAGCCGTATGGCGTTCTTCTCGGATTCGCTCGGACATGGTGCCTTCACGGGCATTGCCATCGGTGCGCTTGTTGGGCTGTTTTCGCCGCTCACATCGCTGCTCATCTTCTCCGTTCTGTTCGCCCTCCTCATCACATGGATCAAGCATCGCACGGCGGCATCGGCGGATACGGTCATCGGCGTGTTCTCCTCGACGGCGATCGCAGTTGGTCTGATGGTTATGAGCCACGGCGGGAGCTTTGCAAAATTCTCTCCGCTGCTCATCGGCGACATCCTGAGCATTACGCCCGCCGATCTCGGGGGACTGCTTGCAGTCAATGCCTTTGTTCTCATCGGTTGGGTATTTCTCTTCAACCGCCTGCTTCTGCTCTCGGTCAATGCGTCGCTTGCGCGTAGCCGCGGCATCTCCACCATTGCTGTGGAGTCTGTGTTCGCCGCGCTGCTCGCCATTGTCGTCGCCGTGAGCATCCAATGGGTCGGCATCCTCATCATCAATGCACTGCTCGTTCTGCCGGGTGCAGCTGCCCGCAACATCGCGCGCAGTGTCAAGGAGTATCACGTCGCCTCGGTCGCACTTGCACTCCTGTCCGGGCTGATCGGGCTCTTTACCGCGTACTACTTTGGCATTGCCGCAGGCGCGGCAATCGTGGCGGCAGCCGCCGTATTCTTCTTTGCATCGCTTACCGTACGCACGCGTTTTCAGCGCTAGCAGCACTGTTATTTTTCCGGCGTTTATGCTAGAATGATGACGTATGAGAAGGAGGGCATTTTCATGAATATTACGATTGGCAGCGACCACGGCGGGGTGGAGCTCAAGGAAGAGGTCAAGATGGTGCTCCATGAGTTCAGCGATGTGCGTGTGAAAGACATTGGCACCTTCGGCAGGGAGTCGGTCGACTATCCGGATATTGCGGAGAAGGTTTGCGCCGATGTCGTCTCCGGCAAGGCGGATCGCGGCATTGTCCTCTGCGGCACAGGCATCGGCATCTCGATTGCGGCGAACAAGATCGACGGCATTCGCGCCGCGCTCTGCACGGATGTGTATTCGGCGATCATGGCGCGGAGGCACAACGATGCGAATGTGCTTGCTCTTGGCGGACGCGTGCTGGGATTCGGTCCTGCGGGTGAGATCGTACGCGCGTGGATCCGTACGGAGTTTGAAGGCGGGCGTCATGCGCGCCGCATCGAGAAGACGATGGCGCTACAGAATAATAAAAAAAGCTAAGGAGAGTTTCTATGAGCATTATGGATTCGCTGAAAAAGGCAGATGCACAGGTGTTTGAGGCAATTGAAGCGGAACTCAATCGTCAGCGCACAAAGCTGGAGCTCATTGCCTCGGAGAACATTGTCAGCCGTGCCGTCATGGAGGCGCAGGGCAGCGTGCTCACGAACAAGTACGCCGAGGGATACCCGGGCAAGCGTTACTACGGCGGCTGCGAATACGTCGATGTGGCAGAGCAGCTTGCGATCGATCGAGCAAAGGAACTCTTCGGTGCGGCATGGGCAAATGTCCAGCCGCACTCGGGTGCACAGGCGAACATGGCGGTGTTCTTCGCACTCCTTCAGCCGGGTGATACGATCCTCGGCATGAATTTGACGGATGGCGGACATTTGACGCACGGCAGCCCCGTCAACATCTCCGGCACGTATTACAAGGTCATTCCCTACAGCGTGGACAAGGAAACGGAGCGCATCGACTATGACGCACTCGAGCGCCTCGCAAAGGAGCACAAGCCGAAGATGATCATTGCAGGGGCTTCGGCATATGCGCGTACGATTGACTTTGAGCGCATCGCGGCGATTGCCAAGGCGGTCGGCGCGATCTTTATGGTGGATATGGCGCACATTGCAGGACTCGTTGCCGCAGGGCAGCATCCGAGCCCCGTACCCCACGCCGATGTCGTGACCTCGACCACGCATAAGACCCTGCGCGGTCCGCGCGGCGGCATTATCCTCGGGCGCGACGAGGAGCTCGGCAAGAAGATCAACAAAGCGGTATTCCCCGGCATTCAGGGTGGACCCCTTATGCACGTCATCGCGGCAAAGGCGGTCGCGCTCGGTGAGGCTCTGCAGCCCTCGTTCAAGGAATACGGCGCACAGGTGGTGAAGAATGCGGCGGCGCTCGCAGATGAGCTGACGAAGCTTGGCTACCGCATTGTCTCAGGCGGCACAGATACACATGTTATGCTTGTTGATCTCACGAACAAGGACATCACGGGCAAGGATGCACAGAATCTCCTCGACGAAGTCAATATTACGGCGAACCGCAACACGATCCCGTTTGAGCCGCGCAGCCCGTTCATCACGAGCGGCATTCGCCTCGGCTCACCGGCACTCACGACACGCGGCTTCAAGGAAGAGGATATGCGCGAGGTGGCGCGGATCATCGCCCACGTCCTCGACGCACCGGCGGACGAAGCGCGCAGGGAGGAGGCACGGAGCCGTGTCGCTGCGCTTTGCGACAAGTATCCCCTTTATGAGTAACTTTTTCTGGAAGAAAGGGAGCCTTTTCCATGGCTGATACATTCCATCCGTCCGATATCAAGAGTCTCCATCTCGTTGACCATCCGCTCATCCAGCACAAATTGACGCTCATGCGCATGAAGGAGACGGGGACGAAGGAGTTTCGCGAGCTGCTCTCGGAGATCGCAATGCTTATGGCGTACGAGATCACGCGCGATTTCCCGCTGCGCGATGTGGAGATCGAAACGCCCGTCGCAGCGTGTCACGCGAAGATGCTTGAGGGCAAGAAGCTTGGCATCGTGCCCATCCTGCGCGCGGGACTCGGCATGCTTGACGGCATTCTGACACTCGTTCCTGCTGCGCGCGTCGGACATATCGGACTCTATCGCGATCCGAAGACACTCGAGCCTGTCGAGTACTACGCGAAACTTCCGAGCGGCGTGGAGGATCGCACGCTCATCGTTCCCGATCCCATGCTCGCGACGGGCGGCAGCGCGTCGGCAGCACTCACACTGCTCAAGGAGAAGGGCGCGCGGAACATCATCCTCATGTGTCTTGTATCCGCGCCCGAGGGGATTCGGCGCGTGGCTGCCGACCATCCCGATGTGCCGATCTACGTCGCCGCCGTGGACGAACGCCTCAATGATCATGGCTACATTGTCCCCGGACTCGGCGACGCGGGCGACCGTATCTTCGGGACGCTCTAACATCATAGACAAAAAAGACGGCTGCGTGCGCGCAGTCGTCTTTTGTGTTTCAAAATATGGCGGAGAGGGTGGGATTCGAACCCACGGTGCGTTGCCGCATCACCGGTTTTCAAGACCGGCTCCTTAAACCACTCGGACACCTCTCCCTAAAGCGTAGCTATTGTATCAGAAATTATGGAGTGCTGTCAAGCCTCTGCCCTGCGCACGCAAGTGCACCGATGGCAAGCCCGATGAGCGATGGAATGACCCAGCCCATGCCGATGGAGGAAAGTGGAAGGGTATTGCCAAGTGCAAGAAGGGGCTCCATCAGAGGAAGTGTGTGCAGAGCAGGAGGGAGCGCGCGGAGGAGGTCAAATGCCGCCGCGATGCTGGTGCCAATCATCGCGTAGAGGTAGAGTGGGCGATGATAGCCGATGACTCCCTCGATGAGACAGAGCGCGATCAGGACGATGGCAAGCGGATAGAGGAAGTAGAGCACGGGCAGGGAGTACGCAATAATTTTGCTCAGACCGACGTTTGAGATGGCAAAGGAGAAGAGTGCAAAGAGCACGGCGTATTTCGGATAGGGCAGGGAACGCGGGAAGAGATCGGAGAAGGTCGTGCTGCATGCAGTGACGAGCCCGATGGCGGTCTTGAGGCAGGCGCAGGTAATCGTGATGCCAAGCAGGAGTCCCCCGCATGCACCGAAATAGTGCGCGGCAATATGGGCGAGCACATCGCCGCCGTTCGCGTCCAGCCCATAGACCGCGCGGCTCTGTGCACCGACGTAGGTCAACGCAAGATAGATAAGCGCCATAAGTGCCGTGCTGAACGTGCCGGATACGATTGTGCTGTAGGAGAGATCCTTTGGCTCTGACAGCCCAAGATGTTTGATTGCATTGACGAGGATGTTGCCGAACGCAAGCGCTGCGAGCACGTCCATCGTATTGTATCCCTCAAGCAGCCCCGTGAAGAAGGCGTGCTCCATGTATGCGCCCGTTGGCTCCGCATTCCATACCGTGCCCATCGGGGTGAGCATCGCCGTCACGATGAGAATACCGAGAAAGAGTAAAAAGAGCGGGTTGAGTATTTTGCCCACCCAGATAAGGATGCCTGAGGGACGCAGGGAGAAGTGAAGCACGATTGCAAAGAAGATGAATGTGAAGACGAGGAGCCCAAGTGCCTGTGCGTCCTCCGGCAGGAAAGGAGCGGCACCCACCTGAAAGGAGACTGTAGCGGTGCGCGGAATTGCAAAGAGTGGTCCGATGCAGAGATAGAGCGCGCAAGTAAAGACATAGGCAAAACGACGGTTGATCTTTGTGCCAAGGTCAAAAAGACTCTCACTTGCCGTAATACTGATCGCCGCAATGCCGAGCAGCGGCAGTCCGACGCCCGTGATGCAGAAACCGATGAGCGCGGGCAGCATTGCAGTGCCTGCCTGCTGCCCCATCGCGGCAGGAAAGATGAGATTGCCCGCGCCGAAGACAAGACCGAAGAGCAAGGATGCAACGAAGATGTATTCCTGTTTTCTGAGACGGCGTTTCATCTGAAATAACTTTCTATAAAATAATAAAATATTATAAAATTTCAATGAAGTGATTATAACAAGGATAGAGTGAATTTGTCAAAGCAGGCAGAAATTGCTATAATAGATTCGTATAGTTCGGCGCAGAAGAGGAGATGGCATATGCGCATTGCTCTGTTTGATTCGGGGATTGGCGGGCTGACGGTGCTCAGCCACGCACGACGGGTGCTGCCGTCGGAGGAATTCATCTTCTTTGCCGATCGGGATCATGTACCCTACGGAACGAAGTCCGTACCTGCCGTGCGCGGATTTGTTCGCGCGGCATTCCGCTTCCTCATCGAAAAGCAGAGGGCGGACGCCGTTGTTGTCGCCTGCAATACAGCGACCTCGGTTGCCGTGGATGAGATGCGGCGCCTCTACGAAGTGCCGATTATCGGGATGGAGCCTGCGGTAAAGAAAGCCCTTGAACGGGATGCCGAGCGGCGCGTACTCGTGACGGCGACGCCGATTACCATAAACGGTGAGAAGCTGCACCGTCTCGTCTCAGCTCATGATACGAAGGGGCTCGTTGATCTGCTTGCATTGCCGCGCCTCGTCGAGTTTGCCGAGCACAAAGAGTTCGCTTCACCGCGCGTAGAAGCATATCTGTGGGATGCGCTTTCTCCTTACGATTTGCGTAAGTACTCCGCGCTTGTGCTCGGCTGCACACATTTCAATTATTTCAAGGATACGCTGCGGCGCCTCCTGCCGAAGACGATGGGATTTGTGGATGGCAACGGGGGAACGGTCGAGGAGTTGGCGCGGCGAACGGGGCTGACGACGGTACCCGCCGGTACGCAGACAGCGCAATGCAGCTTCTTTGAGTCCGGCAGACCGGTCGCGGGAGCAGAGTCATTGGCGCGCATTGAAAGCTATCTTGCACGTGCCGCGCGTATGGAGAAGATTGTTTGAAGGAAGGGAGCATTCATGCCGATTTATGTGGAACATCGGGTGAATTTTTACGATACGGATGCGATGGAGGTCGTACACCATGCGAACTACATCCGTTGGTTTGAGATCGGACGCGTCGATTATCTGCGCCGCATCGGCATCACACTGGGGGCGCTGATGGAGGCGGGTTACGTCTTTCCCATCACAAAGGTCGGGGCTGAGTTTCACGCACCGGGGCATTTTGATGATGAACTCGTGATCGAGACGACGGCGACGGCGCTCACCAAGGCGAAGATGGCGTTTTCCTATCGCATTCTGAACGTGGAGGGAACGGTACTTGTGACGGGATTTTCGGAAAATGTATTTACCGTGCGCGAGACAGGGCGCATCACGCGTCTGCCGAAGGAGTTCTATGAGCCGCTTGAGGCGGCGATGATCGCGGAGAAAGAGGGCCGGGACATTGGATTTTGAATTTATATGGTGGACATATTGGGTATTGGCACTGTTGGTGTTTGTTTGGCTCGGTGAGAAGGCGTTTTTCGCCTATTTCGGCGCGGAGAAAATCGTACCGATCAGGGAGGAGATGACAGCTTTTTCCGTGGTCGAGCGCACAGCAGAGCGACTCGTGATTGGCGCGACGATTCCGTTTGCGAACGAGGGGGAACAATGCGGCGTCATTATGGATGCGATCCTGCGCGTACAGCTGCCCTATGAGCAGTATGACGGCGCGCTGGTGCGCGGTAAAGTGGAGTTGGCGGGCACGCCGCGTGAGGATGACTATTTCGAGGCAACGCTTATCCAGAGACACGAGCGTATCGATCTCGTTTTGAAGCTCTTTATTGAGGGCCGCAATGGGAATTCGCTCGAAGAGGCGGTTGCACATCTGCCGGATTTCCGCATGGATCTCATCTATCAGGAGACGGGGCGCATCCCGGCACACTACTCGAAAATTATGCTGAAGATGTCGGCGGCTGAAATCGCGGTGCTTGCGGGGGTCGCACGAGCAGAGGAAGGGGGCAGGAAGAATGGCTGAACTTAATATTCTTCCCATTCCGACGCGGATTCTGACGGACACGGACGATATTGTGGAGGCGATTGCATACTATGCAGGTGATCAGGTGACGGCGGACGATCTCGTCTGCTGCGCCGAGAGTGTCGTCGCCGTAACACAGGGGCGCTTTGTGCGCCCGGAGGAACTTCATATTTCCGGCATGGCAAAATTTCTGTGTCGTTTTATTCCGGACTATGGCAGTCTTGCAACGCCGCATGGGATGCAGGCCCTCATGGATGTGGAGGGGAAGTGGCGTGTCACAGCCGCGCTTTTTGCGGGGTTCCTCGGAAAAATCGTCGGCAGGAAGGGACTCTTTTATCAATGGGCCGGCAAGGAGGCGGCGCTCATCGACGATGTGACAGGCACGATGCCGCCGTTCGACAAGGTGGTTGTCTACGGTCCTGCCGAGCCGGAGGAGGTTGCCACGCGAATTCGTGAGCGCATGGGTTCATTTGGCGGTATGATCGCCGATGTAAACGATCTGAGGCGCGCGCGTGTGGTCGGCGTGTCCGAGGGGGTCAATGGAGAATTGGCGGCGCAGCTGCTGCTTGACAATCCGTTTGGAAACGCTTCGCAGAAGACACCGATCTGCATCATCAAGAACTTTCGGCAGTATCAGGAGAGCCATATGACGTAAAAATGCAATGTGAGCGGGAAGGGACGGCTTCTTCCCGCTTTTTTGGACGAATCTCATAAAGGAGAAAAATTTTCATGCCAAGAAGAGATCTGAGGCGTGCCGACCAACTGCGTCCCGTTTGGATTGAGCGCGGCTACCAGCGCTACCCTGCAGGATCTGCACTGATTGAGACGGGGCATACACGCGTCTTGTGTGCGGCAACAGTAGAGGAGCGCGTGCCGTTTTTTTTGAAAGGCTCGGGGACAGGCTGGGTGACGGCGGAGTATTCCATGCTGCCGGGCGCGGGGACAGAGCGAACGGCACGCGAGGCGATGCGCGGACATCAGACGGGGCGCACGCAGGAGATTCAGCGCCTCATCGGACGTGCTCTGCGCGCAGTGGTCGATATGCAGGCACTCGGGGAACGCACTGTTCACATTGACTGTGATGTCCTGCAGGCGGACGGTGGGACGCGCACAGC
>CALALM010000285.1 GCA_937925565.1 uncultured Centipeda sp. | reverse complement strand
CAAAAGCGGAAAATCTCCTCCTGATAGATAATGTCGAGTCCCGTTGCGGGTTCGTCGAGGAAAAGCACGGGCGTCTGTTGGGCGAGCACCTTTGCGAGCAGGACGCGCTGACGCTGCCCGCCCGACATGGCGTGCAGCGGCGTATCGGCGAGCTCCGATACGCCTGTATACGCCATACATGCATCGGCGATTGCGAGATCGTTCGCCTTTTCCTGACTCCACCATGAGAGATAGGGGTAGCGACCCGCGAGCACAATATCTCGTGCCGTATAGGCAAAGGTCATCTCCATGTGCTGCTGCAGATATGCCGCACGGCGTGCAAACTCCTTTGCCTCAAGCGCATTGATGTCATCCCCCATCAACACGGCACTCCCGGACAGGATCGGGAGTATTCCGCGTAATGTCTTTAGAAGTGTGCTCTTGCCCGCGCCGTTTGGCCCGATCAACCCGACAATCTCCCCCGTCCCCACGGTGAATGACACCTCCTCGAGGATGACCTTTCCGTTATACCCTGCATAGAGATTTTCCGCACGGATCATCTCGTTCAAATAAAATCCCCCTTCCACACGGTTACTTCACCGCCGAGAGGTGTTCATCCTCCCCCTGCTTAAAGTCATCGCCGTAAACACGATAGGCAATCTCCTGCACACCGAAAACGAAATCCTGCGAACAGTTGTAGATGTAACCTTCAAACGGCTCCGCAAAAGCCTCATTCCGGATCGCCTTCATCGTCTGCAGGGATGGATCGTCCAAATACTCCCTGCGGAATTTCTCCACATCGTATTTCCCATGATCGTTGTACGTCGGCAGGAAGAGAATATCGGGATCAATCTGGACAAGCTGCTCCTTCGTCATGACTTGAAAGTCACGAATGCCGAGTTCTGCACGCCCATTGATCACGCCCGCATAGTGACACGCCTCGTCAAAGCTGCTGCCGAGTCCGCCGTAGCCCGACATGAGCGAGATGAGGACAACACGCTTGCGCTCGGTCTGTGGAATTTTCGCGACCTTTTCCTGAATCTCCGCGAGCTTTGCATCCATCATCGCGCGGAGTTTTTGTCCGCGCTCCGGCACCCCCGTCGCCGCCGCAAGGAGTTCGATCGTCTCGCGAATCTCTGCAAGATTCGATGCGCCCTTGCAGACGATGACTTTGAGTCCTACCTCTCGCAGGGAGGGCACCATCGTAAGATCACCCCAGTCCGGAACGACGACGAGATCGGGCTGCAGCGCCATGATCTCCTCCACCGTCGGATTTCCGATGCGCTGCGGAATCTCCTTGACGAGTCCTGTGACGTTGGAGCTCACAGGATCATCGAGCAGCGTATTGACCGCCGCCATACGCTGCGGCTCGACGAGGCCGAGCATCGTTTCATCCGTGCTCATCGAGAGTGTGACGATGCGCTTTGGCGGTGAGGGGAAGTCAACGACCGTCCCCTCGATATCCGTAACCGTATATGCCGCAGGCTTCTCCTCAGCCGACTTTGGCATGCTGCACGCCGTGAGCAAGACACACAGCATACAGAGAAAAACCACAGGGAGCTTTTTCTTTAACAACATCTCTCTTCCTTTCCGATGCTTGTGCGGCTTCCTCTATGAAAGAGAGATCTTTCGCCGCAAAATATTGCCGTTCCACAGCTGCTCTTCGATATGGCGCGCGCCGCGCAGTCCCATAAAGGGAACATCCGTCAAACGCAGTGCGTCCTGTACGGGATAGGATATAGGAAGGTATTGCGTCCCCTTCGGATCGATGTGCGCCGACTCATTGCTGCTCGCGAGCAGAAGTCCGCCCTCCATCTCAGAGAGGATCTGCCGTATCCGCAGAACATCCGTTTCTCCCGGAATCTCGTCCGCAATCTTCATGACTTCCTGCGTGCGCTCAGCCTCCGCCGCCACGGCGAGGTGGCAGACATCTGCCCACTCCGTCCGCAGCGCATGGGCAATCCCCCATGCAACGGAACGCGGCGCACGAATGAGCGTCGTATCGTAGCGGAGCTCCCCCCACATGCTCTTGCACTCGTTGATACGCAGGAAGTCCTCACGCATCACGCGTGCGATCTCTTTCTCTGTCTCATCCCCACGCATAGGCGGCAATGCACGCGCAATTTCTTCCAGCCAGTGCCGCGTCCCCGCACGTCCATACGGCGGCAGAGGTGCAATATAGGGCGTACTGCAGATATCCTCCAGCAAGCGAGCGCTCTCAAGCCCCAATTCATCATGCACCACAATGTTCAGCGCTGCACGCGACAGAGTGCAAAGTTCCGCAGCGAACATCTCGCTGCCAAAGACTGCATGCACTGTATAGCCTGCCATCTCGAGCAGACGCACGAGCTCGCGCACATCATTCCCGCCGTTGTAATAGGCACTCGTCATGCCGATCAGATTGACCGTATTCACCTGAGGCTCCTGCCGCTCCGGCAGGAGCACCGAAAGCGCAGTGCGTGCCGCCTTGTCCCATCCGTCCGCAAAGCTGCCAACCAATCCGCTCGTGTCAAGCGCGACAATCGGACAGGTGATCCCGGCTCCGCGTGCAATCGCCTCGATATCATCCCCGATCAGCCCTGCCGCACAGCTGCTGACGATGGCAAGCAGCGCAGGCGGCTGCTCCACATAGGGGACAAGTGCATCGTGCAGATATTCCTCCGCGCCGAATACAATCGCGTCGTTGTCGAGCTGCGTACAGATCATACGATGCGAGATCGTGCTTTGGCTATGCTCGATGTGACGCATCGCAAAGAAATAACACCAAAGCGGGCCGTTGACGACAATGACCGCATCCTGAATCCCTGCGAAGAACGCCGATGCACCTGCAAGAGCGCAGGTGTCCGTGCACATGCAGACATCATCGAAGGATTTTTCGCACTCATCCATAGATCAGCCCTCCCCTGCTCTCATGCCTGTGCAGGATCTGACGCATATCATCGAGCAGGCGCCGCTCCATCGACCAACCGACCGACGGCAGCAGCGCGAGAAAGAGCTGGCGCAGCTTCGCATCGACGAGTTCGTGTGTCGTGAGGACAAAATCTGCCGCGTGCAGCAGTTTCTCCGCTGCGGCATCCCCCTCATGATAGATGGATACATCCGTCCTGCGGCGCAGTTCCTCCTCCATCACTTCGCGCCGCGCAGGCATAAAGCAGTCGAGCAGAATGATACCGGTGAGTTCCACCCCCACCCGTTTCAGAAGACGCAGAACGATCTCCGGCTGGAACCATGTAAGATCGCGCCCGATTGCCAGCACACAGCGCCGGCTCGCGAGATCAACGCGCGCCTTTTCCACGGCGCCGGCAAAGGATTCCTCCTCGACCGCAATGGCGCGCTCTGCCGCCTCCTCACGGTGACAGAGCTGACCGACACGCCGCAGCCAGACCTTCGTCTCCTCCGCCCCGACCGCATAGACATCTCCGAGATACGGCGTGCCGAAGCGCTCCTTCATATGCTCGGCGAGTTCCGCCAGCTGCGCCTGTTTCTCATCGTCCATACGGCGCCCGAGCAGGATGACGAGCTCCGCCTCCGGCACCGCCTGCAGTTCATCGAGTGCAAGGTAGGAGGGAAACTGTGCCGTCACGCGCAGATCGAGCAGAGAGAGCAGACGACGCAATTCTTTTACATATTCTCCATGCATGCCGCCGCAGTCACCGAGCAGGGCAATCGTCCCTTCTCTTCGCCGTGCGGCGGGCTGCATAAAACGATCCACGAGCGCACGCGCGGCATCAAGATACCCCGCATAGTATTCACCGTCGAGAAAACCGTGCGCCGATACCGCCGTGACAGGCAGCCCCAGTTCCTCCTCCATCTCCGCCGCAATCGCCTTCGTATCGTCACCAATCACGCCGCTGACACAGGAGTTTGCAATGAATACCGCCTGCGGATGATATTTCTGTGCGGCAAAGCGAACGCACTCCCGCAGGCGCTCCTCCCCGCCAAAGACCGCCTCGCTCTCCCCAAGCCCGCTCGTCAGGAGAGGAACGGGAGAGAGACGTACCGACGTTCCCGCCGCCGTCAACCGATGGAAGCTGCTCACATCCATCCCGTGCGCAATGTGTGCGCATGGACGCGGGCTGTGGAAGACGACAAGGGCACCGCGCACAAAGGAGAGCGCACGCCAGACGCCCGGCATACTGCAGCTGCAGTTTGTACGGCGCACACCGACGCGTTTGACCTCAATCCCCATAGCTCTCCACCAGATCCTCAAGTTCCTCGAACTCCATCGGTGTCGGTATGGTCAGCATCTCATTCGTATCGATCTCCTGCGCGAGTGCCGTATAGTGCTGCGCCTGTTCCGACTCCGGCGCATAGGCGATGAGCGTCTGCCGGTGAATCTCCGCCTCGTGCACGGCACGGGAGCGTGGAATGTAGGCGATTAGCTGTGTGCCGAGCCGTGCGGCAAACGCCGCGAGAAGTTCGCGCTCGTTCAGCACATCACGCCCGTTGCCGATGATGCCGCCGAGCTTTACCGCGCCGCGCGCGGCAAAGCGACGCACCCCCTTTGCAATGTTGTTTGCCGCATAGAGCGACATGAGCTCACCTGAGGAGACGATGTAGATCTCCTCGGCATACCCCTCGCGGATCGGCACGGCAAAGCCGCCGCAGACCACATCGCCGAGGACATCATAGAGCACGACATCCAGATCGTCAAAGGCATGAAGTGCCTTAAGGCGCTCAAGTGCAACGATAATTCCGCGTCCTGCACAGCCGACCCCCGGATCCGGTCCGCCGGCCTCAATGCAGCGAATGCCGTTCCAGCCCTCATGTATGATGTCTGTGAGCGTCAGCGCCGTTCCCTTTTTCTCCCGCTCCAGATCGAGGATCGTGGAGGGTGCAATACGTCCGAGCAAGAGACGGGTCGAGTCATTCTTCGGATCGCAGCCGATCTGGCAGACGCGCCGCCCCATGCGCGAGAACGCGGCAGATACGTTTGCGGCTGTTGTGGACTTGCCGATGCCGCCCTTGCCGTAGAACGCAATTTTTTTCATAGGATCACCTTATTCCACGGCGGTGAGGAACTCATGCCGCGACTGTTTGAACTCGTCACCGTAGAGAATCCACGCCGTCTCCTGAATACCATACACAATGTCCTGCGAGAGATTGTAGACATAGCGCGCCCACGGATGACCGATCTGCCGCTCCCGCACGGCGGTCATCTGCGCAAGTGAGGGATCCTCCAGATACTGACGTCCGTAGTTCTCCTCATTCG
>CALALM010000284.1 GCA_937925565.1 uncultured Centipeda sp. | reverse complement strand
ATCCTCCACAGAGCACCACTCTGCGTCCGGTTTGCCTCCTCAACCGGACGAAAAAATCTACGCCAATCTGACGGACTTCATTTTATCAGCGATTCCCTAAAACAGGAAGAACGTCAGCACAGCGTTCAGGATGAAGATGACGATGATGGAGGTGACGACGGTCTGCATGGTCGCCTTGCCGACGCCCTCCGCGCCGCTCGGCGCATTCAGTCCGTAGTGACAGCCGAGAACGGCGATAACGTTGCCGAAGAAGATTGCCTTGATGAGTCCGCCCGTCATGTCGTAGATCTCCGCGAACTGCGTGATGGAGTGCGTGAAGGTATAGGGTGAGATGCCCGAGTAGTGCACCGCCGTGAGGTAGCCGCCAAGAACGCCGATCACATCGCCGAAGACGGTAAGAATCGGCACAACGACCATGCATGCGAGCATGCGCGGCACGATGAGATAGTTCACGGGACTGACCGCCATGACGCGCAGGGCATCGATCTGTTCCGTGACCTTCATGGTGGAGACCTCCGCCGTGATCGCCGCGCCCACGCGCCCCGCGCAGACGACGCCGACAAGGACGGGGCCGAGCTCACGTCCGATGCCGATGGCGATGACCGCACCGATGGTGCTCTGCGCGCCGTAGCGGATGAACTCGTGGGCGATCTGGAGTGTCAGAACAATTCCCGTGAAAAGGAGGGTCAACCCGACGATGAGGAGAGAGTCCGCGCCGAGATGCGCCATCTGGTAGACGATGCTCCGCACGCGCAGACGTTGTATGACCTGACGCGCAGTTTCTCCGTAGAGGAGGGTGATGCGGCCGATGTTCGCGAGGTGCGTGAGGACAAAGCGTCCCATCGCCTCAAAGATGCGCTGCATGGATTCCCTCCTCTCATGATGATAATAAAAACGTGTTCGTGCGGAAGTTCCCGCCCCTTCCACCACGCTGTGCGTGGTCCCCCTTCCCCGCTGCTGCGGGGAAGGCTTTAGTGTGCGAGTTTCTCCGCCTCTGCGCGCGCCAGCTCGTCGCAGCGCTCGTTGCGTGGGTTGCCCGCGTGCCCCTTGACCCAGTGGAACTGCACGCGGCGCGCGGCAAACGCCGCATCGAGCTTCATCCAGAGATCCTGATTCAACACGGGCTGCCCGTCTGCCTTTTTCCAGCCGCGTTTTTTCCATGCAGGCAGCCAGAACTTTGTGAACGCATTCTTTAGATACTGACTGTCCGTATAGAGTGCAATGTGCGCGCCCTCCGGCACGGCAGTGATCGCCTCGAGTGCCGCCGTCAGTTCCATGCGGTTGTTCGTCGTTTTGGGATCGCCGCCGCTGTATTCTGCGACCTCTCCCGTTGCGACGGTCTCGATGACGGCAGCCCATCCGCCTGCACCGCCCGGATTGCACAGACAGGAACCATCCGTGTGGACGATATAGTCCGCGTCGATGCGTTCTGCCGACTCATCAATTTTCTTCGCAGAGCGCGCAGCCCCGCTCTTTGCAGAGTCTTCCGACAGTCCCCCGTCCAGCCAGTCACGTGCCTCGGTTTCCGTCATAAAGCCCTTGTAGACCGCGCCTTGAAAGCCCTGCACCTGCGCCGAACACTCCGCCCACGCGGTAAAGATGCCCGTTCTGCGCCCGCGCTTCACAGCGTAAAATTTCTTTGCCACAAATATATCCTTAGTACGAGTACCGATAACCAATCGAGAAGCCCACCCCGTTATACCCGGGGTTCTTCGTCCGCTGCCCGTTCGACACATGATGTCCGAGATAGGCGACGCTGAGCGCGTTCCGCTCATTGAAGTTGTACGTCACGCGAGGTCCCACGCGCCACAGGAAGCCGTAGTTTCTCGTATGAGCAGGGTGTACCCGATTGTAGACGAGAACCGCCCCCGTAAAGTCAAAGGACGCCTCCCACTTCGAACCGAGCGGCTTGGTCCAGCGTATCATGTACGCAGGTCCCGCACCGACCGCAGAGGAATCGAGCTCGACATCCGGCCGATCCTTCTCCGCCCATGAACCGACCGGACGCGAGACCGTCAGTCCCCAGTGTAGCGACATCCCGTGCATTGCCTTGTATTGGCGAAAAACGTGCAGATTATAGAGATCGACATGCCGCCGTTCGCCGCGATGCTCCAGATAGTCCATCTGGATCTCTGCTTTCTTGTCCTTTTTCTCTGCCGTGCCCATATGCATCTCGGTCATGTTTGCAGCCGTATCTGTGGACGCTGCCTCCGTCACAGAGGGCAGCACAAGCGCACCGACAAGAGCAAATGCGGTAAGTCCTGCTTTTGAAAAGACCATATCTGTCACCTCCAACGTGTAAAGAGCTCCGCCTCAATGCCGAGGCGGTCGAGTATCTTTCCCACCATCATATTGACGAGATCATCCAGTGTTTCGGGTTTATGATAAAATCCCGGCGCGGCGGGCATGATGACCGCCCCCGCGCGTGCAAGCCGCATGAGATTCTCGAGATGAATCTCGTGCATTGGGGTTTCGCGCGGCACGAGAAGAAGCCGCCGTCCCTCCTTGAGCGTCACATCCGCCGCGCGCGTGAGGAGATCGTCTGTCACACCGTGCGCGATTGCGCCCGCCGTCTTCATCGAGCACGGCAAGATCACCATTGCATCCATGCGAAACGAACCGCTCGCGATCGCCGCACCCACGTCATCGTTCGGATAGAGAACATCGACGCGCCGCGAAAGCTCCTCCATCATCACGCCGCACTCGTAGGCGAGCACACGCTGTCCGCTGTCCGTGATGACAGCGTGCACCTCAATGCCCTGTTCACACAGTACGTCAATGAGGCGGACGGCATAGATGCTTCCGCTCGCTCCCGTAATGCCGACGACAATCTTTTTCATCGGATAACCGTGACGCCGCCCATGTAGGGAACGA
>CALALM010000283.1 GCA_937925565.1 uncultured Centipeda sp. | reverse complement strand
GGCAGATGCCGCCGCCGGCGGCGGTGCAGCCTTTCCTACAACTGCGAGCAGACGCTTCTCCGTCTCCTCGTAGGAGGTCACCTCATAGATGTCCTGCCGAAGGAATTCATTGATGGCGTCAATCTTTTGGATGGCAGCATCAATCTTCGGACTGGAGCCCTTGACGTATGCACCGATATGGATGAGATCCTCCGCCTCGGCATAGACCGCCATCAGCTGACGCATATCCTGTGCCGCTTCGAGATGACTCTTGTCCACCACCTCGTACATGACACGGCTGACACTGCCGAGCACATCAATCGCGGGAAAGTGATTCTGCGCCGCGATCCTGCGCGAGAGCACAATGTGCCCGTCGAGGATGGAGCGCACGGCATCCGCAATCGGCTCATTCATATCATCGCCGTCCACGAGGACAGTGTAAATGCCTGTAATTGACCCCTTCTCACTCGTTCCCGCGCGCTCAAGAAGACGTGGGAGCAGGGCAAAAACGGACGGCGTATAGCCGCGCGTCGCCGGCGGCTCGCCGATCGTGAGCCCCACCTCGCGCTGTGCCATCGCAAAGCGCGTGACGGAATCCATCATAAGCACAACTTTATGCCCCTGATCGCGGAAGTACTCGGCAATCGCCGTGCCCGTCATTGCCCCCTTGATGCGGACAAGTGCGGGCTGATCGGAGGTCGCAACGACCACGACGGATCGCTTGAGTCCCTCCTCACCCAAATCACGCTCGATAAAGTCGCGCACCTCGCGTCCGCGTTCTCCAACGAGGGTGATGACGCTGATGTCTGCCTCCGTGTTGCGTGCAATCATTGAGAGGAGTGTGGACTTTCCAACTCCCGATCCTGCCATAATACCGATGCGTTGACCGTCACCAAGCGTAATGAGTCCGTCAATTGCACGCACGCCGACGTAGAGATGGTCGTGAATGCGCGGGCGTGTCAGCGGCGGTGGTGGCGGTGCCTGCAAGGGATATTCTTCCGTCGCGAGAATCGGACCTTTGCCGTCAATCGGATTGCCGAGCCCGTCGAGCACGCGTCCGAGGAGTTCGGGACCGACCTTCACACGCAGACGACGCCCCGTCGCAACGACCTCGCAGCCGGGACCTATGCCCTGCATCTCACCGACCGGCATGAGGAGTACGCTTCCCTCACGGAAGCCCACCACCTCGGCAGGTACGGGCGGCATGCCGGAGAAGTGCGCGCTCACATAACAGAGCTCCCCAACCGTGACCGCCGGTCCCTGCGACTCGATGACGAGTCCGATGATCTGCGTCACCTTGCCCGTCAGCTTCATCGGAGAAGCCTTATGAAGTGCATCCTGAAATTTTTGGATATCTATGGAAAATGGGGGATTCCCCCCCGTTTCACTCATATTCATAGCATAACTTCCCGCACAGCCTTTTTCAGCTGCTCGATCTGCGTCTGAAGACGTGCATCCACGCTGCCGTTCGGGGTTTCCACAAGGCAGTCGCCCGGTCTGAGTCCCTCATCGGAGGTGATTGTAAGACTCGTGTCGCCTGCAGTGAGAACGCCACGCAGTTCATCGCGTGCCATCAGAACGAAATCATAACTGTCCGGAGGTACATGAACGGTGATTTCCTTCTGATCCTTCACACGCAGAATGGCATCACGTACAACGGGCAGAACCATCTGCGGCACATCAATAAAGTGTTGCGGCAGTACACGCTCCACTGCCGTCATGGCAATGGAGACAATATCCTGCTCTGCATGAATCACGTAGTCACGCATGGCATCGTGCGCATCGCGCAGGGTCTTCTCCGCCTTTTCATTCGTCTGACGAATGAGTTCTGCCAATTCCTCACGAATGGCAGCTTCTCCCGCCTTACGACCCGCGGCAAAACCTTCCTCATGCCCCTTGGCACGTGCCTCCTCGCGATCCTGTTCAATCTGTTTCTGCGCCTCACTGAGAAGCCGGTCACGTTCCTCCTCGGCTTCCCCGCGAAGGACTGCAACATGGATTTCCGCCTCTTTGACACGCTCATCCATGGCCTGTTCACGCGCGGCAATTCGCGCGAGCAAGCTCTGAGCGGCCTCCTCGCTGAGGCCTTCCTCCTCGCCATCCGCACTTGGCGGCGGCGGTAGAGGCGGCACATCGATGAGATGCGGATTCTCTTCCCAGACGGCTGCCTTGATAACTCTAGACAATCATCTCGTCT